>NZ_LZHR01000070.1:0-9045 GCF_001690675.1 Gilliamella sp. Occ4-3 | reverse complement strand
TCAGTTACTAAAACAGTAAAAAAATAATCTTGCTCGTTATCAAATAACTCTAATTTGATAAGGAGCAACTAAATGCAAAATAAAAATTTTACTATTAATAAACAACTCAATGATCAACTCATTGCACACCTAAATAATCTACAAGATAGATACTCAAAAATTTTACCGATTCGAATCGACATTCATTATGCTAAAGATGATGAGTTCAATACTGATATTGAAACAACCAAAAAAGAAATAATGTACTTCCTTTATCAAGCTATGCAATTTGAACTTGATATTGTAGGGTATGCTGTTGTTATGGAATTTAATCAGAATGAACATATCCATTTTCATTCTGTTTTTTATGTAAATGGTCAAAAAAGGCAAAAATACTATCCTATTTACGTTGCTCTGGAACGTGCATGGTATGAACTGACTAAAGGTTATTTATATGATTGTCAGCGGAATAATTATCATATTAATGGGCTAAGGGTGATAAATCATCACGATGATGAAGCATTTCGTTCTGTTTGTTATATGCTTAGTTATTTAGCTAAAACAGAACAGAAATCATTTTTTAAAGAGTGTTATAGTGATTGTCTATTTTTAAGTAAAGTCCCGCCTCCAAGTCATCGAGGAAAACCTAGAACACTTGGTCTGAATAAATTTTTAATTTCTTCCCGTATTTAATAATCCCAAAAAACTATTTCCTTCATTTTGGAAAATCACTATGAATCTTTAAAAGTATGTTTATACAAAGAAGTCAACAAAACAGACTAATTGCTATAGATCCAATTCATATAAAGGAATAAAAAATGGACAACTACTATGACCTAATACTAAATAAGCTAAGAGCTCATCATAGATCGTTACTTACAAATTATGGGAAGTTATATCCAGTCAGAATGGATTTTGCCTATCATGACGATGCCTATCAAAGACAATATGGAATAGATGCGTATATGGATATGTTGAACTTGTCTGATTTAACATTACTTTCCAATCATATTCTTAGCATTGTTTGGGTAATGGCTTTTAATAAACAATACGGCTTTTATTTTCCAACCATGTTGTACTTTAGCTCAGAACAATATGCAAATTATAACGTTATTATGAATTCCGTTACCAATCTTTGGAAGAATGAAACTGATGGATATGGTATTAATGTTGAAAAAAAACTAACTAAGAATGCTTTATCTGAGTTAGCACAACTTTCGTGGAAGAAACATGATCCTCTTCATGCTTTGTATATTAACAGCATGCATACTCTCAACCAAATTAATTGATCGTTTATAACGATCAATCAGATCTTAACTGATCGTTATAAACGATATGACAGAGCACAATATATTTCTAATAATAATGATGTATTTTAATTCAATAATAATTTAAGGAGATAAAATGGTTAGATCTGATTGTGGCGAATGTAATAAAATTTTTATTAAATATATATTATTTATATTAATTAGTATATCGAGCGCATTTAGTGGTATTTGTGAAGCAAGTATGCCTCCAGCCTGTGATAGTAAAGAAACGGAAAAAGTCTTACTGTCGTTGGCACGTAAATATATTGATCCATTTTGGATAGGAAAGAACCGCCGATTTACAGGTACTCAAACAATTAGCGCAAACAAAGAAGCAGAAGAATACCAATGCCGTACTCGTTTTTTGTACACGATGGTAGGGGACTCTAAAAATCATGTCATAACTTACACTATTTATTGGAATGATCCAGTAAAAAAACGATTTTCAGTAGAATTAAATAGTATTAGCAATAATCATTAAGCTTATTCGTGAGGCAAACTCATTTATCCTGTTTGCTTCATATTTCTCCAATATATTAACTACACTCTTATTATAAATAATTTTAAATAGATATCATTAGTTGAACATACCAATATGTCCGTTCAATTAACATTTTTATAAGGAGTGTGCCATGTTAAATCATCAAATATTACGAAACACCTTATTTTATTTATTAGAGCCTTCTTACAATCATTTTCATTCTTTATTTAAGTCGACAAATAAGGAAGCATGATATGTCAGATAAATTACCTTTACTACTTGATAAACTCTATCAGCTTTGTTTGACTGGTGGTTATGGTTTTTCCTCTGCTTATACATTAGCCGAGCAACATAAAGCCAATTTCCCTTTACATTCAGATAATCTTGATAAACTAATCAAACATGAAACAGACAAAGCAACAGCTACAGGTTTTATCACAGGGTTAGGCGGGATTGCAAGTTTACCTATAACTTTGCCAACAAACGCCTTAAGTGTCTTGTTTATTCAATTGAGGCTCGTTACAACCATTGCTATCTTGCAAGGTCATGATGTGTATGATGAAAGAATTAAAATCTTAATTTTCTTATCATTATGTGTGATGACAAGCAAGTTAAGATTACAGCAGTTTTGTTTAGCTACATTGATGAAACAGCCAAATGAAGTAATTCGTAAAATAAGTCTATCGGTCATTAAACAGCTTATTAGTATTATAAGTGCAAAGCATAGCTTAAAGTTAATTAAAGTGATCCCGATTTTTGGTGGTGTGATGGGGGCTGTTGTTGATCGCATTATTACTTATCGCATTGGCCAATTTGCTAAAAAACAATTTAATCAAACCTATTAGCTGAATAACACTAATAATTCAATTATCTAAAAATTCACCTATTTATACATTTATCTCATTAATTTCAGTTTTTACATGAAAGACATTATGCTTTGCTCAGTCTTAACAGGAGAAAAAATGAAAACTTCCTATTCAACAAAGCGCATTGTGACAATAGCGTTAAAATTGCTCGAAAAGCAGATGAAAATAGAAAATAACCAATTCACAAAACCTAATCAAGTCATTGACTACCTTAGACTAAAATTAGAACAAAAAGAAAGAGAGCATTTTGTTGCTATGTACCTGAATAATCAACATCAGTTAATTAAAGTAGAAACACTTTTTATGGGTACAATTAACTCTGTGGAAATCCATCCCAGAGAAATAATTAAGCAAGCTCTTAAACATAACGCAGCAGCCATTATTTTTGCCCATAATCATCCATCAGGTGAGGCACAACCTAGTAGTGCAGATCGCAATATCAATCAAAAATTAACAGAAATACTAGATATCGTTAATATCCGCGTATTGGATCATATTGTGATTGGTCAACAATCGTATTTTTCTTTTGCAGAGCGAAGTTGGCTCTAATTTTCAAATGTATTAAAAGTAAATATATTGATCGTTTTTAACGATCAATAAGATCTTATTGATCTGTTTAAACGATATGACTTTACTGTAACGATCAGTGAGAATTAAAAAACAAAATTGAAATATCCTTGAATAAAAATTAATAATGGAGAGTATTTTTATTATGAAAAATACCTTGCTGGAGTTTTTAACTAAAAATAATTTTTATGGTAGTGAAAAAATTTATTTAGCACCAACAATACCGAATACAAAGTTATCAAATGCACTATCTTGTTATGGTCAAGGATTAAGGCCTGAAGAAATTTATATATTAATTGATAATACTGTATTTGGTGGGGCTAAAGATGGTGTATTAATTACAAATAATGAAATGATTTTTAAAGAACCTTTTGAATCTCCTATTAGAATAAATTTTTCTGATATAAAAAAAATTCACTCAGAAAAATCTAATATATTTATTAATGGTTCTAAGTTAATCGCTTTATCAATGCCTAATGCACCCGATATTTACCGTTTATGTTTACTATTACAATTATTTATTGAACAACAAAATGAAAAACAAGAAGAATCACTAGACACCTCAAAAACAACAATTTTTTCCGATAAAAACTGCCAATTTATAAATAACAAAAGCCATACAAGCTCTACCGTTGAATCTAATGAGATTGAGCAAGCCACTAACGATTCATTAAATCAAATAGATAAAGGTGTAGCATTCAAGTATATTCCATCCGATGAAATTTATAATTTATTATGTAAGATAAAATTAGTCAGCTCAATTTCTACAATCTTTTTTTTAGACAAAAGAGAAAGCCCTCATACTTACATTTGTAATGAATTTATAAATATTGTTGTTTCATTTGTAAAACAATTCAGAAATAAAATTATAGAAAAAAAACAAGTTAGAGAATTAAAAAATGATATTGCTACCGTTGAAATGCAAGCTTTTGCTTGTTTTTTAATTATATTTAATATTCGATATCGAGGCGTTGATGAAAGGCTATGTCAACAAATAGCCAATGAAAGCATAAGATCATTGCCAAGTATAAATAATAATCGATACTCACAACACTTTTTATCTATTATCCAAACATATGACGATATCAATGGAGAAGAAGAAATTATTTTAAAATTTATTATCCGTTTAACTCTTACTAATTTGCTAGAAAAATCACTTTCTGATTTATCAAGCATTAGAGAACATTATACAGATACTGAAATCGAAAAGAGCATTATTACTTTGTCTTCAAATCTTGATCCAGAATTTAGCAGTCTATTTAATCAATTGGCTAATCAAATTTCAAATTTTGTTAGTCAAATATTTAACACATTTAATTATCATTAATTTTTAAAATAAGGAATGAAAAATGTTTAAAAAAATTATTTTCGCTTATCTTGTTATTGCTTTCTTAGTTGCCACTTATAACTACTTTACCCTTCCTTCAAATGGTAATACTCCTTATATGCTTGGAGTTGCATCAGCAAAAGGAATTTCGTGGTTATTCAGATTGTTCTAAAGGTATAACATGAAAAAAATAATTCTAATAATCATTTTATCCTGTTTGCTATTGCAAGGATGCTCTGATCCAAAATCAGATGCTATCAAAAATATGAAAGATGGTTGTATTCTTGCAACCGATTATTCAAATCGTTCAATTAAATATTGTGAATGTATTGCTGAGCATTCAGTTTCTCAATTAAACGAAAAAGAAATTGAAATATTTAATAAAGCAACAAATAAATTTACACAACAAGATCTTATACACGTTCAAGAAATTTTTTCAAAAATAACAGAAAAAAATTTAGAATCAAAATGCCAATACTAATTTTCAAAAGTATTACTTAGCTGATTAAAATCTACATAAGATGAAAGGAATAACAAAATGTTTAAAATAACCTCTAATTTACTCATAGCTATATCTCTATTATTTGCGGGAGGCTCATTTGCAAATAACAATCCTTACCAAGATAGCCAAATACATACAAATGAATCTCAATTAAGTCGAATGGAACCAATACCACAATATAATTATGTTCCAGTCTATCCTGAACGTTTAAAAACTTTTAATGAATTACTTAAAAAGGAAATACAACATAAAAAAATTACTTTAGACCAAGTTCAATGTATTGATGTTAAGGAAGGAGGATTATGTGAACCTCAAAAAGTAGTTGTTAGATTAGAGTTCGATCTTAGCTATGTTCTTATTGATGGTAAAACTGAAAAAGATGTTCGACTATGGGATATGGATAATACTGATAGACGAGATGCATTTATTGATATTATTGAAGACGATCTTGATAGCTGGTTAAACACTCATGGGCTTCCAATTCGTTCAAGTCGTGATCATGTATTTGCCTTAACTTTAGAAGCTAGGAAATGGTTTAAAGATGCTCCATTTTACGTTGTTGGTCTACAACCAACAAAAGTTGAATATATCACTTATAAATATACTGAACCAGGGTTATCTAGAGTAGATGATGCAAACCAATACAATAAAAGTCCTTTTTAACCTTAATACTTTAAATAAAGTATATCTATTAATTTAATAAAAAGCAGTAGGAAACAAAACTATGAAGTATTTAATTGTATTATTTTTATCTATTGTATTTTCAATTAGTATAGCAAATGCACAAAACAACGATGATATTAAACAAGAAAGATTAAATCGACATTTAGCGGTTATCAAAAATGGAGTTGATACTATACTTGTTCCTGTTAAGTTTAATGGGATACGTGACTATTATAATAATGCTGATATTGTTACAGTTATATTTGAATTACGTTATGGCTTTTTAAATAAAGAACAAAAAGATAAGTTTTGGGAAGAAAAATCAAAAGATGGCTCACTTAAAGCTTGGGAGTCTGAAGTCATCGATGGTTTAACAAATAATATTACAGGAAGATTTGACGTGGAAGGCGATACTGATATATCAGTTGACTACAGTAAAACACGTGAAATGGTTTACAACTATACTAAAGACGCTAAAAAATACTTTAAGAGTAATAACATACCCGCCTATGTAATTAGTTTTCAACCTATTTTAGTATCTTACGAAAAATTCACTATTACCGATCCTAACTTATATCCAGATGAAAAACTCATAAGTGACTATTAATCAATAATCTTAACTAATTTTTAAATAAGGACTAAGTGACCATGAAAAAACTTATTATAACTACAATTCTATTATTTATTGATAGATAATGTGTTCCTATTTTGGAGATCAATTAAAACCATTAATAGATATTCTTATTGTTAAATAGTAAAAAAATATTGTTGTTACCTATCTATTGAATGTAATTAACCCACATCACTCAATAGAGGTACAACAATGTCAACATTCTCCCCTTTGGATGCACAAACACATCCAGATTACCTAATTGATATGAAATATATCACCACACTCACAGGCATGACAGATAAATGGTTTTATGCCTTGATAAAACAAAATAAATTTCCACCTCCTATTAAACTAGGAAGATCCTCGCGTTGGCGTCTGAAAGAGGTTGAAGCATGGATAAAGACCAAAGCTAATTAACAGTTAAATGTCCTATTAACCAAAGCCGCATAGTCAAATATGCGGCTTTTTTTATGTCTAAATTACTATAATTGAGGAATTAGTTATGTCCTTAACAGATTTAAAAATCAAATCCGCCAAACCTCACGATAAGCAATATAAACTTTCTGATAGTGATGGTTTGTTCTTACTCGTTCACGCCAATGGTTCTAAATATTGGCGTTTTCGCTATTATTTTAATGCTAAAGAAAAATTAATGTCTCTCGGTCAATATCCTAATGTTTTATTAAGCGAAGCTAGAAGGCTACGAGATGAAGCCAAATCATTACTAGCTAGAAATATTGACCCACAGGTAGAAAAGAAAGCAAAACAATTTGAAGATGAAATACAAGTTACTTTTGAACAAGTTGCTCGTAAATGGTGTACCAATAATAAAACTTGGTCTGAGCCACATAGAGCAAAAGTACTACGAACATTAGAATTGTATTTATTCCCTAAAATTGGAGCTTATTCTATTTCAGCATTAACTACTCGTCAGTTAATTGTTCCAATTAAAGCTGTTGAAGAGCAGGGGCGTTTTGAAGTCGCTAACCGATTACAACAACGTACTTCAGCAATAATGCGCTATGCAGTACAAAATGGTTATATTTCTTATAACCCTGCTCAAGATTTAAAAGGGGTAGTGAGTAAAGTAAAAGTAAATCATCGCCCTGCACTTGAACTCGAACAAATACCTGAACTTTTAGAACGCATTGATAATTTTAAAGGACGAGAGTTAACCAAATTAGCAATTAAACTTTCTCTACTTATATTTATTCGTTCTAGTGAACTACGATTTGCTCGTTGGTCAGAAATTGATTTCGATAAAAAGATTTGGACTATTCCAGCTGAAAGGGAGGAAATTGATGGTGTACCTCATTCTCACCGAGGTTCAAAAATGAAAACGCCTCATTTAGTTCCGCTAAGCGATCAAGCAATTGATGTTTTAAAACAAATACATGAAATTAGTGGAATGTATGAACTGGTATTTATTGGTGATCATTCTGCAAGAAAACCAATGAGCGAAAATACGGTTAATAAAGCACTTCGAACAATGGGTTATGACACCAAGACAGAACTTTGTGGACATGGTTTTAGAACTATGGCTTGTAGTGCATTAGTTGAATCTAATCTATGGTCACGAGATGCAGTTGAACGCCAGATGAGTCATCAAGAACGTAATGGCGTTAGAGCCGCTTATATCCATAAAGCACAACACATTATCGAACGAACTAAAATGGTTCAATGGTGGGCTGATTACTTAGATTCAATCCGCACTGAGTTTATTATGCCTTATGAGTTCAAAACAAATTAAAAAATACCCTACTATTTAATTCATTTCTCAATATCAATTAATATCAAAAAATTAAGGAATTGTTTATGCAAACATTACCTAGTGTATCATCATGCCTAAAATCCACTACGGTGGGTTCTGGTATGATCTCAGTATTTATCACCAATTTAGAAAAATATAACGAAGGAAAATTGATCGGCGAATGGCTAGAGCTACCAACAACACCAGAAAAAGTAAAACAATTCTTTAAACAAATTGGCATTGATAGTGTTAATTACAAAGAGTTCTTTTTAAGTGGTTACAAATCGTCTGTATATGGCATAACAAATTATATCTCTGAAAATAGCAATCTTAATGAACTAAATTATTTAGCCTGTAAACTTGATGAATTGAATCATGATGAAATGGAAATCTATGAAGCAGCCATTGACATTGGCGTAAATATTAATTCAATTACAGACTTAATTAATCTAACGGATAACTTAGATTGTTTTCAATGTCTATATAACATCAGCAATGAATATGATTTAGGTTTCTACTGGATTGCTGAAAGTGGTTGTTATAGTTTAAAAGAACTCGGTAACTTAACTAATTACTTTGATTACGAACGATATGGCCATGATGTTGCACTTGAACAAAGTGGCACATTTTATTCTGGTAATTATATCTATTATACAGGTGAAATTTTTAGTTCCGATTACGATGGTAAAAGCGTTCCTGAAGAGTACAACGTTTTGAACTATAGAAGATCTTTAGAATGAGCAGCTAGTAACTCTTAGAATTTCATTGAAATTTAAAGAGTTACTTTACATTAGTTAATATTATTTATTTTTTTGTAAAAATTAATAAATATTAGTATATTTTCTTTAGAGTTAAAGTAATTTGGTAGCTGTGTATTGAAATTATCATTTAAATAATTGATGCAATATTTTAGTAATTCAAGATATTCCTCAACTTTATCTAAATATGTTAAATCTTTTTTATTAATACGCTTCCGGTGTTTGGAGATTA
>NZ_LZHR01000069.1:0-1522 GCF_001690675.1 Gilliamella sp. Occ4-3 | reverse complement strand
TTTGGAACCTAGATCCCAAAATTAATAAAATATAATATTCATTTAATATCAATTTGTTATAAATTATTACAACTGAAATTTTATTACATTGGATAATATGAAAATATCAATATTAATAGATGAATCGTTTGATATAGAAAATTGTGAATCGGGTTATATCGTGGCACTTATGGTAAATGAGTGGTGGGTCTTTTTAAAAAAAGATTCTCTTGATCTAATCGGTGTATTTGAAACAATTCACGAAGTAAAGAATTTTATATCATCATTGATAATGCCAATTGACTGAACAATTATAAATTGCTCAGTCATAAATATCTTTTATTGAACGTGATTAATTGTTTCACGCAATAAATCATGAACACAAGTTATAGCGCATAGCGTGTCATTTTTATTTAAATTTGAATCAAGAGTTAGGCGGGTAATTAATTCGGCTTGCTCTAATTTGCAATAACCATCAATACTTATTTCTGATGTTTCAATAGAGTTAAACTTTTGTTGGGGAACATTCTTTTTCATGCTTATTTCCTTGTTGATTAATTATAATTAATCACGTCCAAATCTGCGAAATCTGGAGGTGAACTAAGCAAGGTTCGCAGTACCGCTCTACAAGGAACACGGCTAGCCTTTCGGCTTCCTCACTTAGCCCACCATTGAAAAGGCGTAGCTAGGCTTTAAGCATAAAAATACCGCTTTGAGCGGTTATGCTCCTTATAGAGTACAAGCTGCGAAACTTGGCACTAGATTTTGCTAGCACACAGCTAATCTATCGAAAGAGCATATCAATGTCAATGATTTTTATTTTGAAATGGTAGGAAACGGATTATATACGATTATAACAAAATTGCACCGCCATTTTACCGCCACTTATTGTTATATACTTAAGAAATTGTTAGATAAGTCATTGATTTTAATGGAGGCGCGTCCCGGAGTCGAACCGAGGTAGACGGATTTGCAATCCGCAGCATGGCCACTCTGCCAACGCGCCTTGGTGGTCTATCTGAATAGGCTGCAAATATTATCACTGGCTTGACTAATCGTCAAGATTAAATAGATTATAATTACAGCAGTCACTTTATTTTTAACTAACCACAGTAAGAGTAAACAGCATATTTCCCAAAAAGATCGCACAAAATATGTGTTTAAATTTAATTTTATGCTAGAACAAATTGTACAATATTATTCTGATGTTTCGGGATATTTATAGATCCAGGTAATATCTGGATAATTAGCGAATGCATTTGGAAATAAATAAACGCCACTTAAAAATGGAAAATTAATTGATTGCCAATTAACATTAAAATCAGGTTGAAATTTGATGATGGAATCAAAAAGTAACGTTGTACAATAAAGATGTGGCTCTTCACGGGGGGCTAATATGAAAGCTTCACCTTGCTTTGTTAAAAGATCATTAACAATTTGTTGTTGTTGCTCATTAGATATAAAATTAGGTCTTGCTATAGCATATGTTTCGGCTAGTTCAGGCGTTATAAACTCTGCTAGAGTTGATACAATAACTTGGTTA
>NZ_LZHR01000068.1:0-559 GCF_001690675.1 Gilliamella sp. Occ4-3 | reverse complement strand
TAATCGTACCTATCGTACTGAAGTACTCGATTTATATCTTTTTAACAACTTAGCACAAGCAAGGAAAATAACCGAAGAATGGCTAACGATTTATAACACCGAAAGACCGCATGAGGCATTAAATAACATGACACCGATTGAGTATAAAACACTAAAACAAGCAGCTTAATTTTCTACGTGAGTTGTGTACTAAGTTTGGGGCATTTACAACCATTTATTTAAAGAATAAAAGAAATAATAATGTTGAGGGATGCTTTCTACAGCAAAAGCTAGAAAACTATCAAATTGATTAAATTTTAAATGTACTGCAAAATTTAAAGATGAATCATTTATATAGTAAATATCTCCGCTTTCTCTAATTTTAGCGGATATATCATTATCTATAATAAATTTTTTTATTGTAAATAACCAATTAGAATAGCTTCCAAAAAGTTGATTACTTTTGTGTTTAAGAGTTTTTGACCAATCAATTTTGGTTCCTTTCCACTCAAACGAATTAGATAATTGGTATGCAGCAATATTTTCCCAGTTATCGATCAACTCTGCTGGTTCTGATAAT
>NZ_LZHR01000067.1:0-48971 GCF_001690675.1 Gilliamella sp. Occ4-3 | reverse complement strand
CATTCTCGAGCAGAAAAAACAATAAATAACTTTTTTTCCCAAAAAATCAACAGTCATAAAAAAAATGAAAAAACAAGATAAAAAAACAAGATATAAAATAAAAAAACAAATTAGCATAGGAATAAAGCAACACTAATAGATTTTCAATGTTATTAACGTATACAAAAACACAAAAAAATACATTATAATTAATAAACTTATGCAAGAAATAATGGTTCAAAGATGAATACAATTAAAAATAATAATATTAAAACTTTTAAAGATAGACTATATAGCTCAATGCAAGGGTTATCTGTATCAGCCTTCGCTAAAAAATGTGATATGTCAGAAACAGTAATCCGAGATTATTTATCAGGTAAAACATATCCATCACTTACACGTTTAGAAGTCATTGCTGAAAAATGTAATGTTTCCTTTAATTGGCTTGCCACTGGACATAAATTAGAAGTATTAGATCCTAAAGACAGTGAAGAAGTCTATAACGAAAATATTTATCGTATCCCTGTATATAAAAAACAGTTACCAACAAAAGAAGAAGCACAAAAAGAGCGTTTTGTTAGAGAAACGCCTCCAGTAATGAATTATCCTATTGTTGAAGGTTGGGTTAAGCATCGAGGTTTGGATGCTAAAAAATTAATTATATACTGGGCTAAAGGCGATTTAATGTCGCCAGAAATCAAAAATAATAACGGATTAATTCTTAATACAGAAATAAATGAGATTATTGATGGTGCAATCTATTTAATTGAATATGAAGATATTACCTTTTTGAGAAAGATTCGTTTAACTCTCAATGGATGGCTGTTAATCTGCAATAATAGCCAATATCCGACTATTGAAGTACCTAAAGTAGACTTTCATAAATATCATATTGTTGGACGCGTTGTACTTATTATAAAAGATATATTTTAAGACCATTAGTATAGTAGCTATATATTGACGTTCAAGATATAATCATAATATGAGGAAATATAAAACATCATATTTCCTCATCAACTTTTTAATATTTATAATATTATAAATCGCAGATATATCTAAAATTTCATGTAACAATTTAATGCATATATAATTTACATATATTTGCGCTATCCTCGTTTTTTAATATCATTGATTGTATTATCAATGGAAAACTCTATTATTTGTCAGGCCTAATATGTATCGATTTTTTGAAAAATTAGTATCACCTTATCCAAAAGTTGAATATGAATGTATGCCTAAAAATTTTTTTAATTTCATATGGCAATCAACTAAAGGAACTCGCTTATTTCTACTATTATTAATTATTCTTAGTGCATTCGCTGGCGCTTTTGAAGCCTTTTTATATGCAGCTCTTGGTAGGGTTATTGATTGGCTTGCAGCTGTTGAACCTAGCAAATTTTGGCAACAAGAAAAAACAACATTAGTAATATTAGCCTTAATCATCATAGCAAGTACAATTATTATTGGATTACAAACTATTATAAAACATCAATGCCTGGCTGGTAATTTTCCAATGAGAATGCGCTGGAACCTTCATCGGTTGGTACTCAATCAAAGTATGCGTTTTTTCCAAGATGAATTTGCCGGTAGAATATCAGCCAAAGTCATGCAAACAGCGCTTGCAGTTCGTGATACTTGCTTTTTAGTGACGGAGATTTTTATCTATGTCTTTATTTCGTTTATTACTATGGCAACAATCATCGGGCAATTAGATCTTTGGCTATTAATTCCATTTATAGGCTGGTGTCTAATTTATGGTATTGCTATGTATTATTTTATTCCTCGTCTAAGTAAAATTGCTAGTTTGCAGGCTGATGCTCGTTCTACGATGACAGGACGAGTAACCGATGCCTATACCAACATCATGACAGTAAAACTTTTTTCTCATGCTGGCAATGAAGCAAAATATGCTAAAGAATCAATGGATGAATTTTTAGTCACTGTCAATCAACAAATGCGCTTAGTCAGTAGCTTTGAAATTGTTAATCATTTAATGTCTATTTTGTTGATACTAAGCACGACAGGTATTGCCTTATGGCTATGGAGCAATCAATTAATTGGTGTTGGTGCAATTGCAACAACAACCGCTGTAGCGCTTCGATTAAACGGTTTTTCACATTGGATCATGTGGGAATTGGCAGCTTTATTTGAGAATATTGGCATAGTTAAAGATGGGATTAATACTTTTTCAGCCACTAAAACAGTTATTGATCAACCTAATGCAACATCACTTCATGTTACCCAAGGGAAAATCGAATTTAAGCACATCCATTTTGCTTATGATAAAAAACAACACAACTCAATTATTGAAGATTTAAATTTAACAATCAAACCTGGTGAAAAGATTGGTTTGGTCGGTCGTTCTGGAGCTGGAAAATCAACGCTTATTAATTTATTACTTCGTTTTTACGATTTACAAAGTGGTAATATTTTTATTGATGGTCAAGATATTACTGCCGTTAATCAAGAAAGCTTACGTTCTAAAATCGGTATGGTGACACAAGATACTTCGTTATTGCATCGCTCAGTACGAGAAAACTTACTTTACGGTAACAAAAATGCTTCTGAAGAGGAAATGATAGAAGCAGCCAAAAAGGCTCATGCAGATAAATTTATTCAAACACTCGTTGATACAAGAGGTAAAACAGGATACGACGCATTTGTTGGTGAACGGGGCATCAAATTATCAGGAGGACAAAGGCAACGTATTGCCATTGCTCGCGTCATTTTAAAAAATGCCCCTATTTTATTATTAGATGAAGCAACAAGTGCATTAGACTCTGAAATTGAGCAAGCAATTCAAGAAAGTCTATACACTTTAATGGAAGGCAAAACCGTTATTGCTATTGCCCATCGATTATCTACAATTGCGGCAATGGATAGACTAATCGTACTTGATCAAGGTAAAATCATCGAACAAGGAACCCATCAAGAGTTATTAAACAAGAATGGTTTATACGCACAGCTTTGGAAACATCAGAGCTGTGGTTTTTTAGCCGATAACATTTAATTTACAAAGAAGGTCAGGACTTATACTAAATATTAAATATATGTGTCCTGACTACACTTTATTAATTAATAAAATTTTTATAGAATTCCGATTCAAATCGCATGACTGCACTATTTTTGGGTTCTCCTTTATTATCAGCTTGGTATCCTGATAATAGCTGCACAAATGCAACATATTCCCCTTCAGACTTTTGGATAAATCCAGCTAAGTTATAGCAACCTTGAATATAACCTGTTTTGGCTCGTATTGTTTCTTTAAAAGGTGCTTGATTAAGACTTTTTCGATTCTGCAAAGTACCATCAACTCCAGCAATTGGTAACATTTCAATAATTCTTAATTTTGTATTATTAGCTGCAATATATTGTAGAATTTCCATTAACTTATCGGCGCTAACCAAGTTTAATCTAGATAATCCAGAACCATCAGCAATAACTAAATTTTCTAGATTTATACCCGCTTTTTTACGTAAAATTTGCTTAACAGCATCACCGCCATTACGCCATGTACCTTGAACATTATAATAATGGGCACCTAAAGTCCTAAATATAGCATCTGCATACAAATTATTTGATTTTTTAAGCATAACTGTCAACAATTCAGAAAGTTGAGCTGATTGGCTAGAGGCTAATAATGACAACTGAGCATTAGTCCTTTGATTACGTTCAATAATAGTTCCTGTATACGTTATTTTTTTTTGTTTAAGCTCATTTTTTAAAATTTTCGAAAAATATTCAATACTATCAATTACTGCAAATTTTAACGGTATTTTATCTGAACTTACAGCAATGCATCCTGATAAATGGTAATGGTTTTTATCTGAGTAGTTTACATCTAATTCACAATATTTATCATTTAAATCCTTACTATTAGCAGCAATAGTTCTGACATCACCAGTAAGAATAATAGGAGTATTGGAAGATACCGAAACAGAGGCTTTGGAACCGACCTTACCCGGAATAATGGTTGCATTAAAACAGTTATTATCAATAATAGCTGCAGATGGCGGAGCACTATAACATGCAGTTAAGTTATTCCAGGACCAGCCCGATGCTTTATCATGACTTGTAAAGATTGAAGTATCCAAAATCACATTTCCTGAAATTTTCTCAATGCCTTTTTGGCTCAGTGTTGCAATCATACTTTTTAATCGATCACGAGTAAAAGTTGGATCTCCACTTAATTGAATAATAAGATCACCATTTAACTGTTTATTACTTATTGAACCATTGGTTTGTATACGAGTTATAAAACGGAAATCATTACCCAGTTCAAGCTGAGCAGCTAACGCAGTTATCACTTTTTGAGTGCTTGCTGGTTGTTTGAATTGATTACTTTTATATTTTGCTAATGTTTTAGGATTACGCCCAACAGATTGAACCAGAATGGATAAATCACTTCCTTTAGGTAAAGAAGATATATAAGGCTCTACTGGTTGTGCATATAATAACCCCGAAATAAAAGGAAGAAGAGTGAGAATAATTATCCTAAATTTTGTCATAAATACTGGCTCAAAATATTATTAAATTAAAACAGTTAAATAAGAATTGCAAATATAACTTTTTTTGATTTAGCTAGCAATATATACTCTATCACTTTTATAATTATATATTACGGTTAAATTAGATAAACCAACTATTCAAATTATCTAAAAACAATTAAAACTAGGTAATATAAATATGATGCAAAGTTCATTAGGATTTCCAATAGAGACCATGTTGGTATTTGTTGTGCTAGCCTTGGCTGCAATTATTGTTGATTTATATGCTCACCATAACGATAAACCTATCAGTTTGAAAAATGCCATTATATGGTCACTTTTTTGGATAATTGTTGCACTGGGGTTTGCACTATTTTTATACATTCATCATGGGAGTACTACTGCTAGCTTATTTATTGCTGGTTACGTCCTTGAAAAAGCACTATCTGTCGATAATTTGTTTGTCATTATGGCTATTTTTTCTTGGTTTTCAGTACCTAATAATTATCGACATCGCTTACTTTATTGGGGAGTTATTGGCGCTATTATATTCCGCGCCATATTTGTTGTAATTGGAACAGGTTTGTTATATTTAAGTCCTTGGATGGAATTAGCTTTTTCAATATTAGTAGCTTGCACTGGAATAATAATGCTAAAAAATCAAGATAATGGCCAAGACTTAAAGGATTATTCAAATCACTTAACTTTTCGCATCGCCAAACGTATTTTTCCATCTTACCCCAAAATTGTCGGTCATCACATTTTATTAACAAAAAAACAACTTGATATAGAACTTGCAAAACCTGAGAATAGCAATTTAGTTGGTAAAATACCTAAAAGTATTTTTTATGCTACACCGCTGTTTTCATGTATTGTTGTAATTGAGTTAAGTGACGTTATCTTTGCGTTTGATTCTGTTCCTGCCGTGATTGCTGTAAGCCAAGAACCGTTAATTGTCTATAGCTCGATGATTTTTGCTATTTTGGGGCTTAGAACTATGTATTTTATTTTGCAAGCCATGAAACAGTATTTAGCTCATCTTGATAAGGCAATTATCTGTTTACTCTTTTTTATTGCCGGAAAATTGGCATTAAATGCAAGTAATCATCTATTTGGATACGGTATTGATATAGATCCAATTACCAGTCTTTATATCGTTTTAAGCACACTAGCTTTAGGAATTATTGCTAGCATCATCTGTCCGAAAAATAAAGTGCGATAATTAGAGTAAAAATATTGGCAGGTTTTCCTGCCAATATTTTTAGTATAAATTTATTGACGTTTTAAAGATCGAATAAAATAACTTATACCTAAAATAACAAACCAAATAGGAGTTGCCACTAATGCTTGGCGAGTATCAATCTCAAAAGTAAGTAATACAATCACGAAGGCAAAAAAAGCCAAACAAACTAAGCACATAAAAATGCCTCCAGGCATTTTAAATTGAGATTGTTCATGTGAGTTATTTTTTTTACGACGATAAGCAATATAAGAAATAAGAATCATCGACCAAATAAACATAAATAAAATAGCCGAAATTGTAGTTACTATAGTAAAGGCTTCCATGACATTAGGCACTAAATAAATCAAAACAACTCCACCAAACAAACATGTGCACGAGAATAATAGCCCATTAGCCGGTACAGAGCGACTCGATAATTTCCCAAACGGTTCAGGAGCATCTTGTTTTTTAGCAAGCCCAAACAGCATTCTGCTTGTTGAGTAAATACCACTATTAGCAGATGATGCTGCTGAAGTTAATACTACAAAATTAATAATACTTGCAGCAGCAGGCAAGCCAATTAGAGTGAATAATTCTACAAAAGGACTTTTGTTTGGAGAAATAAACTCCCATGGAGTTACACTCATAATAATGATTAAAGCAAAAACATAGAAAAAGATGATACGCGCAGGCACTGAATTAATTGCACGAGGCAAATTTTTGCACGGATCAACGGTTTCAGCTGCAGTTGTGCCAACTAACTCAATCCCAACAAAAGCAAAAATAGCAATTTGAAATCCAGCAAAAAAACCCATACTACCATGAGGGAAAAAGCCCCCGTATTCCCACAAATTCGAAAATGCAGCTGTGGTACCCGTTTGTTCGGAATGAAAAGCAGTCAAAATGAGTACAAGCCCAATTCCTATCAATGCAAAAATTGCAATAATCTTAATCATTGAAAACCAAAATTCTGTTTCACCAAACATTTTTACCGTTAATAAGTTTAGTGTTAAAAGTAAAGCAACTGTTAATAACATTGGTATCCATGACTGCAGTTCAGGAAACCAATGTTGCGCATATCCAGCAATTGCAATAACGTCGGCAATCCCTGTAATTACCCAACAAAACCAATATGTCCAACCAGTAAAAAATCCAGCCCAAGGACCCAAAAGGTCATTGGCAAAATCACTAAAAGATTTGTACTTTAAATTAGAAAGAAGGATTTCCCCCATCGCTCGCATAACAAAAAAAAGGATAAAACCAATAATCATATAAACAAAAATAATAGAAGGCCCTGCAAGACTAATTGTCTTACCCGAGCCCATAAATAAACCTGTTCCGATTGCACCACTAATTGCAATTAATTGAATATGACGGTTAGAAAGATTTCGCTTCAGATCATTTTTTGAGGATGTAATGCTCATCGCTATTATTTCCTTTTATTTTCTATATTTCTCGACTTACTAAGAGTCTAGGACTATAAAGTCTATAGAATAAAATCGCAAGTTGAATTGTTATGAAAACTTTTTATGGATTCATAATAATTATCTGTAGTTTCTTATAATAGAATTGTGTAGCATAACTAGCCATATTGCTTAACTTATTATAATTATTTTTCAAGATGAAAGAAAAAGATCGTTATTATTATTTTTATTTTTTAAGTATTTTACTTGTTTTATCTATTTTTATTGGTAGCCAATACTATTCAAATAAACCAACTAATCAAGGCCAACAATATAAAGATGGGAAATTATCTTTACCACTTAACATTAATCATCCTCAATTAAGTATTCCTGTCAACATATCAGACTACATTATTCAAATAGCTAAAATTAAATCGTCATCGCCTTCTTTATATAAAAAAAATGAACATATTTATAAAGCAATAAATGAGTGGATTAGCCGTTCTTTAACGGTTGATGAATTTTACAAGGTGGGACTTAACAGTTACGAAATGGTTGGACAAGATGGGTATGGCAATATACATTTAACAGGCTACTACACTCCGATAATCAAAGCAAGGCATCAACCAACAGCAGAATTTAAATACCCTATTTATAAGATGCCAGTTGTTAGTGATGAAGAACAACTACCAAATCGTGAACAAATTTATAATGGAGCTCTTTCTGATAGAGATCTTGAAATTGCATACAGTAATTCCTTAATGGATAACTTTATTATGGAAGTACAAGGTAGTGCCTATATTGATTTTGAAGATGGTTCACCTTTAGTCTTCTTCAGCTATGGAGGTAAAAATAATTATGGCTATTCTAGTATAGGAAGATTATTAGTAGAACAAGGCGAAATAGAAAAAGAAAAAATTTCTATACAATCAATTAAAGATTGGGCAAAAAACAAACCAGAAAATAAAATTAAAGCTTTACTAATTCAAAACCGTTCATTTGTTTTTTTTAATCCACAATATAATGCTGAAGTTACGGGTGCTGCTGAAATACCTTTGGTTGCAAATGCATCAGTCGCATCGGATAAATCAGTCATTCCTTTAGGATCTGTAGTATTAGTTGATGTGCCGCTTCTTGAAGACGATGGGCAATATCGAGGCAGACGAGAAACTCGACTTATGGTTGCACTTGATGTTGGTGGTGCTATAAAAGGTCAACATTTTGACCTTTATCTAGGAATAGGAGATAAAGCAGGAAAATTAGCCGGATACTATAACCATTATGGACGCGCATGGGTACTACAGCCTTAAACTACTAACGTCGACGCCATCAAAAGAACCTGTTAGAATAAAGTAATACAAGCTGAATTAAGGATAACTCATGAGATTATGTGACAGAGATATCGAAGCATATTTAAAAAATGGTAAATTAAAAATAACACCGCAGCCTGCAGCAAGCTGTATTAATGGTGCGACTGTTGATGTTAGATTAGGTAATCAATTTCGAACTTTTCGAGAACATACTACACCTTATATAGATTTAAGTGGCCCAAAAGAAGAAGTATCTGCAGTCTTGGAACGAGTGATGAGTGAAGAAATAGTATTACCTGAAGGTGACGCCTTTTACTTACATCCTGGTGAGTTAGCATTAGCTGTAACTTTAGAATCAGTCACTATTCCTGACGATTTAGTTGGCTGGTTAGATGGCCGTTCATCACTTGCTAGATTAGGTCTAATGGTTCACGTTACAGCTCATCGTATCGACCCCGGCTGGCAAGGAAAAATTGTATTAGAATTTTATAATTCAGGAAAAATTCCATTAGCACTTAGGCCTGGAATGACAATCGGCGCGCTCAGTTTTGAAACACTAACTGGTCCTGCTACAAGACCATACAATCGGAGGTTAGATGCAAAATATAAAGACCAGTATGGTGCTGTTGCCAGTCGTATTGATAAAGACTGAATAATCGATAACCATAACGAAGGAACATTAATATGATCAAAAAAATATTGGTTATTCTATTTGCTTTAATTTTAGTCATAACAATTAGTGTTGTTTCATTGATTGTTTTTGTTGATCCCAACAACTTTCGTGGGTTTATTTCTGATACAGTTAAAGATAAAACAGGATATGAATTATCCATCGATGGAAATTTACGTTGGCATATATGGCCGCAAGTGAGTATTTTAACTGATTCAATTAAGCTAACTGATGCAGGAGCTTCAAAACCCCTTCTAACTGCAGATAATATGAGATTAGACGTTGAGTTACTACCTCTATTCTCCAAAAAATTATCTGTCAAAAATGTTTTTATAAAATCAGCAGTTATCAGTATCACCAATGAAAGTAAAGGTAATATTGCAAAAAATGGTACAAAAACATCATCTAATACAACTACGAATAAACCAACTGATTCTAAAGATCAAAAAATTTCATCTAATTGGAAATTTAGCTTAAATAAATTTGAAGTTAGTGATAGTACTGTGACATTACAACATAATAATGATTTAATTAACTTTAGAAATATTAATCTAGTGTTAGAACAAAATAGTGAAAAAAATATTTCCATCGATTTAAAAGGTAATATAGATAAAAATCAACAAGATATATCTTATTTGATACATGCATATGTCGATTTAAATCAATTTCCAGAACAAGCGTTAATCGATTTAAAGAAATTAGATTTCATTTATAAAGGTGTCGACAATTCAACAAAAGAGCTAAAAGGTAACATTAGCGGTGTATTTAACTACCAACATCCACAAATGTTACTTAAAAGCCAAAATTTAGCTTTTTCAGTTAATGAAAATCATTTTACTGCCACAATAAATGCTGATTTAGCAAATAAACCATATATAAATTTGCAGTTAAATTCAGATAAAATCGATCTCACATCGTTCTTGAAAACAAGTCAAAATTCAAATAAAGAAGCAAATCCTCAACAAACTTCACCAGTGGTGTCAAATGTCACAAAAACCAATAATGAATTAAACTTTCTGAATAATTTTAATGCTAAAGCTAAATTAAATATTAAACAGATTAATGCTAACAAAGTAACATTAAATAATATTGACATTGATATGACCAATGAGGAAGGTATTGCAATATTTAAAAAGATTAACTTTGATATTGCTAATGGCCATATAGCTGCAACTGGTTTAGCAAATGGCAAACAAAAAAGTACACTAATGAAGCTTAATACCAAAATATCAAATGTTGATTTAAATACATTTTTTAATCAATTAAATATAGCACATGATTTAGAGGGTTTATTTAACGCTACTGGAGATTTAGAAAGCAACAGCTTATCTGGTTCAAAAATCTTAGCCAACTTGCAAGGAAATTTGAATATAGTAGTGACTAATGCAAGGCTAAATAATTTAAATATTCAAAGAATCATCCAAAATACAGCAACTCAATATTCAAAGGGCATCATGACTCCTGAAAATCAAAAAAAATATACTGAATTCCATAAAATTTCAGCTATTGGTAACTTAAGGCAAGGTAATTTGCAATTGTCGACATTAAATGCCAATTCTGAAACTCTTGATGTCATTGATGGCTCAGGGCGAGTTGGTTTTTTAAAACAAGATTTGGATGTTAATTTGAATTTAAAAATATTAGGTGGCTGGAACGGTAAAAGTGAAACAATTAGTAAACTGCAAAAGTTAACAATACCACTACGTATTTATGGGCAATTTGCTAATCTTCATTATCAAATAGATATGAGTAAATTAATTACCGATGCACTAAGCGATAAATTACAAGACCGTTTAGACAAACTCCGCGAAAAATTAAAAACTCATGACTCTAAAGATAATTCAAAATCTAAATCAAAAGCTGCAGATATCTTAGGCGAGCTAATAAGAAAGTAACAAGAAAAAAAGGTGAAGTTGAGCAAATTCATCTTCACCTTTTTATGTTTAGAAGTTAAACTTTTTATAAAATAAACTTACTTAGATCTTCATCTGCAACAAGCTTATCTAAATGATCGCTTACATATTTAGCATCAATAGTTACAGTTTCTCCACCGAGTTCACTAGCTTCGAATGAAATATCTTCCATCAAGCGTTCCAAAACAGTATGCAACCTGCGGGCACCAATATTTTCATTTTGCTCATTTACTTGCCATGCTGATTCCGCAATTTTACGAATACCATCCGAGGTAAAATCGATGTTAACTCCTTCAGTTGCCATTAGAGCTTTATACTGAACAGTAAGTGAAGCATTTGGTTCGGTTAAAATACGTTCAAAATCTTCACTTGTTAGAGCTTGTAATTCAACCCTAATTGGTAATCTGCCTTGTAATTCAGGAATTAAATCAGATGGATTTGCTGTTTGGAAAGCACCTGATGCAATAAACAAAATATGATCCGTTTTAACAGATCCATGTTTAGTCGACACTGTACAACCTTCAACCAATGGTAAAAGATCTCGTTGTACTCCCTCACGTGAAACATCTGGGCCTGAAGAATTACCACGTTTACAAACTTTATCTATTTCATCAATAAAAACAATTCCATTTTGTTCTACTGCTTCAATCGCCTCATGTTTAAGATCATCAGGATTAACCAATTTAGCAGCTTCTTCTTCAATGAGTTGTTTGAGCGCATCTTTAATCTTCATTTTACGTGGTTTTGTTTTTTGTCCACCTAAATTTTGAAACATTGACTGTAATTGATTGGTCATCTCTTCCATACCTGGAGGAGCCATAATTTCAACACCAATATTAACACCAGCTAATTCGATTTCTATCTCTTTGTCATCAAGTGAACCTTCACGTAATTTTTTGCGGAAAGCTTGTCTTGCTGTTGTATTATTATCTTCAACTTGTCCCCACCCATCTTTAGCTGGTGGTACAAGTACATCCAAAATGCGCTCTTCAGCTAATTCTTCCGCTCGATTACGATTGCGTTCAATCGCCTCTTGACGGATCATTTTTACTGCAGAATCAGTTAAATCCCGAATAATTGAATCAACTTCTTTCCCCACATAACCAACTTCGGTAAACTTAGTTGCTTCTACTTTAATAAACGGTGCATGCGCTAATTTGGCTAGACGTCTTGCAATTTCAGTTTTACCAACACCTGTTGGCCCAATCATAAGTATATTTTTTGGTGTAACTTCATGACGTAATGTTTCATCTAGTTGCATACGGCGCCAACGATTACGTAACGCAATTGCAACAGAACGTTTTGCTTTTTCTTGCCCAATAATATGTTGATTTAGTTCGCTTACAATTTCACGAGGAGTCATTTCAGACATAGTTAAATTTCTCTTAAATCAGATTAATAATTAAGTTCTTCAATTGTTTGGAAATTATTGGTATAAACACAAATGTCTCCAGCAATCGATAATGATTTTTGCACAATATCATGTGCAGAAAGTGAGGTATTATCTAGTAGTGCTCGTGCCGCTGCTTGCGCATAAGGGCCTCCAGAACCAATAGCAATTAAGTCATCTTCTGGTTGAATGACATCACCAGTACCTGTAATAATCAATGATGCACTTTCATCAGCAACAGCAAGTAGTGCCTCTAGCTTACGTAGCATTCTATCTGTTCGCCAGTCTTTAGCTAATTCGACAGCTGCTTTAGTTAAATGTCCTTGATGCATCTCTAGTTTTCTTTCAAACAGTTCAAATAGTGTAAAAGCATCTGCTGTACCGCCAGCAAAACCTGCAATCACTTTGTTATTATATAAACGACGAACTTTACGAGCATTTCCCTTCATAATAATACGCTCGCCGAGCGTAACTTGCCCATCGCCACCTATAACCACTTGACCTTCACGACGGACACTGACAATTGTCGTCATATTCTGCTCCTTCTTTCACTTAAGTAACTTTATTCGGAATGAATAGACTATATATAGGGATGATTAATATAATTTCAACATTTTAATTTGAAGATATTGTTAATTCATTTTAAAAAAATTTCTGGAAATATAGCGTTTGCGAATAAAAACTATTTTGGTTGAAAGTCAATTGTCATTATTTTTACTTGATTATAAAATGTGCTCGCAGGTTTTGGAATAATAGCTTGTTTAGTTGCAGAAAGGGCTTCTCGACATAATGCATCATCACCACCTTTTGCACTCACATCAAGCAATAAACCATCGGGTGCAATTTGAATTTCTAATACACAATTTCGGCCACTATATAATTTATTAGGATTAATAAACTTATTACTAATCGCATTTTGAACTAATGATTTGTATTTATTTAGCTCTCCATCAGAAACACCTTTACGACTAGCAGCACCACCTGATGGATTAGATGTGCCTGATGTTAACCCGTTTAGTAAATTATCAAGTTCTTTATCTTTTTTAGCTTGTGCAGCTCGCTTAGCTTTATCGGCAGCAGCTTTTTCGGCGGCTTGCTTTTTTGCTTGCTCTTCTTTCTCTTTAGCTAACTCAGCTTGTTTTTGTTCATTTTCAATTCTCTGCTTTTCTATAATTTCCTGTTCGGCTTTAGCTTTAGCTTCTTGTTCAGCTTTTTGTTTAATTAACTCTTCTTGTTTACGTTGATTTTCCTCACGTTGCTTTTCTAATAGCTCTCGCTCAGCTTTTAATTTAGCTTCTTGCTCAGCTTTTTGTTTAGCTAATTCCGCTTGCTGTTGTTCTAAACGCTGCTTTTCAGCTTGTCTTTGCTGTTCTTCTAGCTGTTCTTTAGCTTTACGTTCATCTTCTTCTTTTTGCCTTGCTACCCGTGCCGCCTGTGCAGCCTCTGCCTCTTTCTTTTGTAGTTCTTCTACTTTTAAGCGCTCTCTTTCTAACTCTTTAAGTCGTTGCTGTTGAGCCAGTTGCTGTTCTTGTAAAGCTTGAGCCTGCTCTTCTATTTGTTGCTGCCTTTGTTGCTCAGCCCGCTTTTGGCTAATCTGTGTTTTTAGTTGTCTTTGGTATTGTTCATTCATTACAGAAGGATCAACCATAATAGCATCGATAGAGTTGCCGTTAAAGCTACCATAATTAACATCATTACTATATATAACTCGGTAACCTAAAATAATAATTAAAATGATATGTAGTATAATAGATATTACAATAGCTATACTTAATTTTGAATTTGACTTATGAGACATTGCTGACATCTTTTATAATATTTAAATTGGTTGAGTCATTAATCCTACAGACTTAACACCTGCTGATTGTAATAAATTCAACGCTTTTATAATTTCTTCATAGGGAACATCTTTAGCTCCACCAACTAAAAACACGGCCTTTTCATTAAGCAACATCTGTTGCTTAACTTCTGCAACAATTTTTTCTTGTGGTAAATTAGCTTGACGGTCCTGCTCAATAATTAGAGCATAAACTCCAACACCTGATACTTCAATAATGATTGGTTTAGTTTCTGATGGTGAAATTATCTTAGATTCCGATGCTTCAGGTAGATCAACTTCAACACTTTGACTAATAATTGGTGCCGTTGCCATAAAAATAAGCACTAATACTAATAGTACATCAAGTAAAGGTACTATATTGATCTCAGATTTAGTCGAATAACGAGAACGTCTGCTTCTACTCATAATTATTTCCTAACAGCAACTGCTTGGCGTTGTAAAATTGCAGAAAATTCATCAATAAAGTTAAGATAGCTTTGTTCAATTCGACTCACACTCAATGATAAACGATTATAAGCAAGTACGGCAGGAATAGCAGCAAATAGACCAATTGCGGTTGCAATTAATGCTTCAGCAATCCCTGGCGCAACCATCTGTAACGTTGCCTGTTTAACTGCACCTAAAGAAATAAATGCATGCATAATTCCCCAAACAGTACCAAACAAACCAATATATGGACTAATAGAACCTACTGTACCTAGAAAAGGAATGTGTAATTCAAGGATATCAAGTTCACGATTCATAGCTAAACGCATAGAACGCAATGCTCCATCTAAAGCAGATTCTGCCATATTTGGATTAATTTGATAAAGCCGTGAAAACTCCTTAAAACCTGAATAAAAAATATGCTCTGTACCACTAATTTCTTCTTTATAAAATTTCGCTTTATCAAATAAAATATTTAAATCATCAGCAGCCCAAAAACTATTATCAAATTCCTCAACTTGTTTTTTAGCTTTTCCTAAAATCTTACTCCGTTGAAATATAATAGCCCATGATATAACAGAAAAAGTAAGTAGCAATAACATAACACATTGTACTAACAAACCCGCTTGCAAAAATAGATTAATAATGTTCAGATTTTCCACTTATATAAACTCCAAAACTAATAACTTAGGAAGCCCGCATGGCTTCATCTTAGCGATATCTACACAGGCAATAAGCACATCTGCTGTGCTGATAACTCGTTCATTTTGATTAACAATAGTCTGTTTGAAAATAATAGATGCTTTGCGAGTTTGATCCACCTTAGTACTAATAGTAAGCATATCATCTAAACGAGCAGGAAAATGGTAGCTAATATCCATTTTTTTAACAACAAACGCAATATTTTCTTGTAATAAGGTCTGTTGGCTAATTCCTAGTTGTCTTAAAATTTCAGTCCTTGCTCTTTCAAAAAATGCTAGATATCTAGCATGATAAACTACACCGCCTGCATCTGTGTCTTCATAATAAACTCTTGCATTCCAATTGAATTGTTTCATATCCAAATCACACTAATCAAATTTGGTGTTATTATATCTGAATATAAACTTCCCTGCACTATGATATAAAAAACAGCAAATGAAAACAATTATCATTTTCCTTTATTGCTAATATTTTACTTACTAATTAAAAAGGTGACTATTTGTCACCTTTTTATTAATTTATACTTGATATTATTTGTTATTAGTTTCTTTTTCGCTACCCCTTTCAACTAACAAACCTGTAACAGCCGATAGCATACATGCAGCAATAATTCCTATAAACCACAAAATGTAATACATAATAGTTCCTTAATAAAGAGAATGTTTATTATTTTCAATATGATTTTTATCTAGTCTTCCAAACATTTTGATATATGACCAAATAGTGTATATAAGGACAATAGGTAAAAATATAAGAACCACAATAAACATAATATTAAGTGTTAATTGGCTTGATGATGCATCCCATATTGTTAAACTTGCATTTGGCATAATGCTTGAAGGCATAATAAATGGAAAAGTTGCAATACCATAGGTAAATAAAACACAGGCAATTGTTAATACTGATGAAATAAATACTAATGCATTTTTGTTTAGACTAGAAAAAAGAATAGTAAGCAGTGGTAACACCATACCTAAAACAGGGACTATCCATAAAACTGGATAATTCAGATAGTTATCTAACCATGAAGCATCAGTAGAAACTGTTTTAGTCAATGGATTAGATGCTGCATTATAATCAATCACACTGGTAACTTCATAACCATGAATGCCAAATGCAACCCAAACTCCAGCCAAAACAAATGCAATTAACATTACTAAGCTAGCAATTTGTGTAGCCTTTCTGGCTCTTAAATAAAGTTCCCCTGATGTTTTCATTTGTAACCAAGCACCACCATGAGCAACAAATAACATTAAGCTAACAACGCCAGTCAACAATGCAAAAGGATTAAGCAAACCAAAGAAGTTACCATCATAAAATACACGATAAGAGTTATCAAATCGGAAAGGAACACCTTCTAATAAGTTACCAAAAGCAACACCAAAAACTAATGCTGGCACAAAGCTACCTGCAAAAATACCAGCATCCCATAAATTACGCCATTTTGAATTTTCTAGTTTACTACGATAATCAAAACCAATTGGTCTAAAAAATAGCGCACAAAGAACTAAAATCATTGCAATATAAAAACCAGAAAACGACGCAGCGTATACCATTGGCCAAGCAGCAAATATTCCTGCACCAGCAGTAATTAACCATACTTGGTTACCATCCCAATGAGGAGCAATTGCATTAATCATAATGCGACGTTCTGTATCAGTCTTACCAATAAATGGTAATAAAATACCGACGCCCATATCAAACCCATCTGTTACAACAAAACCGATTAAAACAACACTAATCAGCACCCACCAGATGACGCGTACAATCTCGTAATCAATCATTGTGTATACTCCCTATGACCTATCTGTTACTGGTTGTGTTTTTTCGTAATGATAATTGCCTGTACCTAAAGAACTTGGTCCTAAGCGAGCAAACTTAAACATTAAGAATAATTCAGCAATTAAGAATAGTGTATAAAGTCCACAAATAAGAACCATAGTGAATAACACTTCACCAGCTGTTAATGATGAATTTGCTACTCCAGTCGGTAAGATGTCTTGAATTGCCCAAGGTTGACGTCCATACTCGGCAACAAACCAACCTGACTCACATGCCAGCCAAGGGAACGGTAAAAAAAGAATTAATATGCGGTGTAACCAACGCTTTTCACCAATTTTATTTTTATAAGTGGTCCATAAAGCAAACCCAGTCCCCAAAATCATTAATACACCAAGGCCAACCATAACTCTGAAAGCCCAGAATAGAGGCCAAACTGTAGGAATTGAGTCTTCTGCCGCAGCCTTTATATGCTCTTCAGTAGCCTGAGGTATAGCCAAATTATCACGATCAGTAAAACGCTTGACTAAATAACCATAACCTAAATCAGACTTATTATCTTCAAAAGCTTTCAGTACATTAGGGTCTTGATTACCCTGATGGATCTTCTCCAAATTGCTATAGGCCAATATCCCATTGCGAATTCTTTTTTCATTATTTGCTAAAATATCTTTTAATCCTGTTACTTGAGTATCAAGTGAACGAGTGGTCATTATTCCCATAACATATGGGATCTCTATTGCAAACAAATTTTCTTTATTGCTTTGTGATGGAAAAGCAATAACATTAAATGATGCTGGAGCAGATTGAGTTTCCCATTCTGCTTCAATTGCTGCAAGTTTAGCTGGCTGAACAGTTGTCATCTCATGACCTGCTTCATCACCCATAATCGCCACAACGATTGACATAATAAATCCAAATGTGGCTGCAACAGCGAAAGATCGTTTGGCAAAGGCAACATCACGTTTTTTTAACAAATAGTAAGAGCTAATACTTAAAATAAAAATAGCACCTGTTAAATAACCTGCTGCAACAGTATGAACAAATTTATATTGGGCAACTGTATTAGTAATTAACTCATAGAAATTAGCCATTTCCATGCGTGAATTAATAGGGTTAAATTCAGAACCTATTGGGAATTGCATCCAACCATTAGCAACTAAAATCCAAAGAGCTGAAAGGTTAGAACCAAATGCGACACACCAAGTCACCATTAAATGTTTACCACGGCTTAATCTATCCCAGCCAAAGAAAAACAAACCTACCATGGTTGATTCTAAAAAGAATGCCATTAAACCTTCAATAGCTAACGGTGCACCAAAAATATCTCCCACATAATGCGAATAATAAGACCAGTTAGTACCAAATTGAAATTCCATGGTTAAACCTGTTGCGACACCTACTGCAAAGTTGATACCAAACAGTTTACCCCAGAATTTTGTCATATCTTTCCAGACTTGCTTACCACTAACAACGTATACCGTTTCCATAATTGCTAGCATAAACGCTAATCCTAGCGTTAATGGAACAAAAATAAAATGATACATTGCAGTAAGAGCAAACTGGAGCCGTGAAAGTTCTACTATATCTAGCATAAACGCTCCCTAATCCTTAAATGCTCACAAATTTCTACGTTATTGCCAAGCATTATACACCGATAATCACAGAATAAAATTGATATACATCAAAAAATTTATATTTTGAGTTGTTTTTTTACTGCATCACCTATATCGGTAAGGCTTGTTACAACTGTAATACCTGCAGATTGCAATGCTTTAGATTTTTCTACCGCTGTTCCTTTCTTTCCTGAAATAATTGCACCTGCATGCCCCATACGTTTTCCTGATGGAGCTGAAACACCAGCAATATAAGCTATAACAGGTTTAGTTACATGTTTTTTAACATATTCAGCTGCTTCTTCTTCAGCACTACCACCAATTTCACCTATCATTACAATAACTTCAGTTTTAGGATCTTGCTCAAGCAATGCTAAAATAGAAATAAAATCACTACCAGGTATAGGGTCACCTCCTATACCTATACATACGGATTGCCCTAAACCAATATCCGTTGTTTGTTTAACCGCTTCATAAGTTAACGTTCCAGAACGCGAAACAATGCCAACCTTTCCTACACGATGAATATGTCCAGGCATAATACCAATTTTACATTCATCAGGAACAATAATACCCGGGCAATTTGGTCCAATCATTACAACATTATTTTGTTGTAATTTTGCCTTAACAACAAGCATATCTAGAGTTGGAATACCTTCGGTAATACAGACTATTAGTTTAATGCCTGCATCAATCGCTTCCAAAATAGAATCCTTACCAAATGCTGCTGGCACATAAATAACACTAGCTGTTGCACCAGTTGCAACAACCGCTTCTTTAACAGTATTAAAAACAGGTAAACCTAAATGGGTTGTTCCTCCTTTACCTGGTGTCACACCACCAACTAACTTAGTACCATAGGCAAGCGCTTGTTCAGAATGAAAAGTTCCCTGACTACCAGTAAATCCTTGACAGATAACTTTTGTTTCTTTATTAACTAAAATTGACATAATAACTATTCTCCATGCGTCCTATTATTTGGCAACAGCAACAATTTTTTGGGCCGCATCTAGTAAACTTTCGGCAGTAATAACATTTAATTTACTTTTAGCTAAAATTTCTCGAGCAAGCTGTGCATTGTTACCTTCAAGGCGAACAACAACAGGAACAGTAAGACCTATTTCTTTAATTGCACTAATAATTCCATCGGCAATTAAATCGCAACGAACAATACCACCAAAAATATTAACTAAAATCGCTTTCACGTTTTTGTCAGATAATATCAACTTAAATGCTTCAGCAACACGCTCTTTCGTTGTGCCACCACCAACGTCCAAAAAGTTAGCTGGCGAACCACCATGTAGTTTAATAATATCCATGGTTGCCATCGCAAGACCTGCACCATTAACCATACAACCAATATTGCCATTTAATGATACATAGCTAATGCCTTGTTTTGCGGCAATTGACTCACGTTCATCTTCTTGAGTTGTGTCCCTTAAAATATTTAAATTAGGATGTCTAAAAATAGCATTATCATCTAACACAACTTTTGCGTCCAAACAAATTAGCTCATCGGAATCAGTAATCACTAATGGATTAACTTCAGCTAATGAAACATCATTTTCTAAAAATAGTTTTGCAAAATTAACAAATAACTTTGTAAATTGATTAATTAATTTACCTGTTAATCCCAATTTGAACGCAAGTTCACGCCCTTGGTAAGCACAAGGGCCAGTTAACGGGTCAAGTGAAGTTTTATAAATTAAATATGGTGTTTTTTCAGCAACGCTTTCAATATCAACACCACCTTCTGTCGAAGCCATAATTACTACACGCTTGGAACTACGATCGACCACTGCTCCTAAATAAAGTTCTTTCTGAATATTAGACGCTTTTTCAATTAAAATCTTATTAACTGGTTGACCTTTATCGGTGGTTTGATAAGTAACTAGATTTTGCCCTAACCATTTTTCAGCAAATTGCATTATTTCACTATAGTTTTGAGTACAAATAACACCACCAGCTTTACCCCTTCCCCCTGCATGAACTTGACATTTAGCAACCCAAGCTCCTAAATTTGTCCCTGAAGATAATTCAGCTAATGTATCTTGTATTTCACCGATTGAGTTACAAACATACCCTTCAGGTACAGGCAAATTATATTGTTTAAAAAGATATTTAGATTGATACTCATGCAAATTCATAATGAAATTCCACAGCCTAATTTAATATAAAAAATAGGCAATAATTTTAATGCAAGATAAATAAATTGTATAGCACATAATAACTTATGTTCTGTGTAATTTAGAATTATTGCTGATAATAAGTGACAATGATATACTCCTAAAATATTTTAATATCATAGATAGTAAAGGTACAAATATGAAACAAGTTGGTATTTTTTTTGGTAGTGATACAGGTAATACAGAAAATGTAGCAAAGCAAATCCAACTCATTTTAGGTAGTGACAAAGCTGATCTTTTCGACATTGCAAAAGCCACTAAAGAAAACATTGAACAATACGATTACCTATTTTTCGGTATTCCAACTTGGTACTATGGTGAATCTCAAGCTGACTGGGATGACTTTTTTCCCAATTTAGAAAAAATTGATTTTAGTGGTAAAACAGTGGCTATCTTTGGTTGTGGCGATCAAGAAGACTATGCAGAATATTTCTGTGATGCTATGGGAACACTCCGCGATATTATTGAACCTAAAGGAGCCAAAATTGTTGGACACTGGTCAACCGAAGGTTATAGTTTCGAAGCATCTAAAAGCTTAATTGATGACACTCATTTCATTGGTTTAGCCATTGATGAAGATCGTCAACCAGAATTAACTGAAGAACGTATTAACAATTGGGTAAATCAAGTCAAAACAGAAATGAAAATTTAGTCTATTGAATTGATTTCTTTTATTTACCGTACATAGTTCCTATAATGAATTATGATCAATAAATTAATTGGGAAGTAATATGACAAATCATGATAATGATAATAACGAAGCACTCAAAAGTGCTGGTTTAAAGGTTACGTTACCACGATTAAAGATTTTAGAATTATTACGAGATCCTTCATGCCAACACATTACTGTAGAAGATCTTTACAAAAAACTACTTAATATGGGGGAGGAAATTGGACTTGCAACAGTTTACCGTGTTTTGAATCAATTTGATGATGCTGGAATTGTTACTCGTCATAACTTTGAAGGTGGCAAAGCAGTATTTGAACTAGCAACACAACAACATCATAATCATTTAATTTGTTTAGATTGTGGCGAAGTATTTGAGTTTCGTGATGATATTATCAATGCTAGACAAAAAGAGATTGCCGAACAATATGGTGTTAATTTAACTTTTCACAGTTTATATCTATATGGCCATTGCCAGTCGGGTGATTGCAAAGCCCATCCCGAACTTCATCACAAAAAATAAGCCTATTCCAATAGGCTTTTTATTTAGAATATATCAATTCATCTTTAGTGCTAGGACAATAATTGAATGAAACAACTTTTAAATTTTATTCCTCTTGTATTCTTTTTTGTATTTCTAACCAAGTATGATATTTTTGTTGGCGTTCAAGCATTAATGATTGCTGCTACCTTGTGTTTTCTTCTTGTTCTAATTTTATATAGAAAATTAGATAAAGTAGAACTAATTTCTTATCTGATGGTTATGGTTTTTGGTGGATTCACACTCTATATGCGTGATCCTAATATCATAAAATGGAAAGTAACTATTATTAATTTCTTATTTGCCTCAGCCCTATTAGTTAGCCAATTTTTTTTCAAAAAAAACCTACTTCAGACAATGTTAGGTAAAGAAATACAACTAGAGACCAACATATGGAATAAATTAAATTTATTATGGATCTTCTTTTTTATATTATGTGGCACCATTAGTTTAGGAGCGACCTATTACATGACAGATGATTTCTTTTGGATATTTAAAGTATTTATTTTACCTGGTGCATCCTTACTATTATCGTTGATATCAGGTATCTATATCTATAAAAATATGAATAAAGATACCGAAAATAAATAAATTGTACATACGGAGTAATTTAGCATGACACAAAATATAGCCCCTAAAGGTCAATTAGTACTTAGAACGCTAGCAATGCCTGCTGACACTAATCCGCATGGTCACATTTTTGGTGGATGGATAATGTCTCAAATGGATCTCGCTGGAGGTATTTTATCAAAAGAAATAGCCAGAAATCGAGTTGTAACCGTTAATGCTAGTAGTATTACATTTTACAAGCCCGCAATGGTAGGAGATGTTGTTTGTTGTTATGCTCATTGCATCAAAACTGGAAAAACCTCTATCACAATTGGTATTGAAGTTTGGATTAAAAAAGTCATAGATACATCGGATTCAACACAACGGTTTTGCATAACAGATGCCGTATTCACATATGTTTCAGTAGATAAACATAATAATCCAAAACCATTACCTGAAGTATTTCAAAATTATGATTGTACTAAAGATCCAATAACCAAGTTAAACCTAACTGATAGCTAATTAAATATGCAATTTACCTCATTTCATGCATTAATTAGTACTTTGATCTTCCTTATTTATTGGTTGATCATTGTTTCAACAACTTTACGGATTGTCTTTAAGCGAAGACCGACAACTTATGTTATTGCATGGATGCTGGTTATTTATATTTTACCGCTTGTCGGTGTGATTCTTTATTTTTCACTGGGCGAAGCTCACTTAGGTCAGCAACGAGTTAAACGCGCACAAAAAATGCGCCCGACTATTTCCAAGTTTATTAACCAACTAAGTGACTTTCCTGACATATTCACCAACAAAGTCAGCCAAGTCAGCAAACCAATTTTTCAGCTTTGTAAACATCAAACTGGTCTTGATGGAATTAATGGCAATCATATTGAGTTACTGAGTGAAACAAACATAATTTTTAACCGTTTAATTGATGATATAAATCATGCGACATCAAATATCGAAATGGTATTTTATATATGGAATGAAGGTGGTCGTGCTGATGATGTCGAGCAAGCACTTATTCAAGCAACTAAACGAGGTGTAACTTGCCGATTAATGGTTGATTCTGCTGGTAGCAGACATTTTATTAAAAGTAATGCTAGTAAAAGAATGCGTGCTGCAGGCATCATCATTGTCGAAGCCTTACAAGTAAATTTACTTCGATTTATGTTTAGGCGATTAGACTTACGTCAACACCGCAAAGTAGCTATTATCGATAACTATATATCTTATACTGGTAGTATGAATATTGTCGATCCGCTTTTCTTTAAACAAAATAAACATGTTGGCAAATGGGTTGATATCATGGTCAGAATGAATGGTCCCGTTACAACCCTTATGGGTGCCTTATATGCCAGTGATTGGGAATTAGAAACTGGCAAATATTTATCACTACCGAAAATTACTGATTTCGCTGAACCACCTGAAGATAATAAACACATTATGCAATTAATCGCATCGGGTCCAGGTTATATGGAAAACATGATCCACCAAGTATTATTAACAGCAATTTATTCGGCACAAGACCAAATTATTTTCACTACACCTTATTTAGTACCAAGTGATGATATTTTACATGCTGTATGCACAGCTGCACAGCGAGGTGTTGAAGTCATTATCATCATTCCCAAAAATAATGACTCACTAATGGTTAAATGGGCAAGCCGAGCTTTTTTTGCTGAATTATTAAATGGTGGAGTAAAACTCTATCAATTCAATGATAATTTGCTACATACCAAAAGTGTTTTAATTGACAATCAATTAAGTCTTGTCGGTACTGTCAATTTAGATATGCGCAGTTTATGGCTTAATTTTGAAATTACAACTGTGATTGATGATGCAGAGTTCGCTAAATCTTTATCAAATCTTTTACAAAAATATTTATCTAATTCAGATGAAATAAACACCAAAGAGTGGAATCAACGCCCTATTTGGCAACGCATAGTCGAGCGGCTTTTTTACTTTTTCGCACCTTTGTTGTAATTATTAACCTACTTTAAACTTATTATAATTACTAACTACTAATAACCATTTTGAGAAACATCTGGCAAAAACTGATTATCCTTTAATCGATAAACATCACTATCAATAGAACCATCAATATTAAGTGTGATTTCTCGCCAACCCGGTGCATCGTCACTTGATAATTGAAAATCATAACATTCAGGTTTAAATTGAAAGCAAGTTGAAGGAGTTGAAAATGCCTTACAATTATGCCACACATAATCTTGTTTTTGATGAATGTGTCCCCACCCAATTCCTTTTACATTGGGATGTTTTTGAATAATTTTCTCTAACTGGTCACTATTTTTTAAAATATGATGATCTAACCAATAGCAACCAGAATTAACTGGATGGTGGTGTAAAAAAACTAATGCGTCTCTATATGGATGTTCAGTTAAAACATTATGTAAAAACTTGAGTTCAGATTCAGGTAAAAAACCATAAGCCTGACCAGAAACTTGGCTATTCAATAAAATAATCAGCCACTTATCTCCTAACAAAACTGCTTTATTGTCAGCAAAATGATAATTTGCAAACACATCTTGCATATACGCATAATTATCATGATTGCCAGCCAACCACACACAAGGGGTATCAAACTTAATTATTTGTTCGGCAAAACGCGCATAAGCTTTTTTAGAACCATCTTGTACAAAGTCACCCGTTGCGACAATTAAATCAAACTTTTTATTACTACGTTCAACTTCATTTATAACCGCTAGAAAGCTTGCATTAGAATTAACACCAAGCAATGAAGCATTGTCATCAGCAAAAAGATGAGTATCAGTTATATGTAATATTTTACCGTAATTTTTATTACAGATTGGAAGTTTTAGAAATGACTCCAAAATTCACCCCAATTGTCTATTAATCTATAATCATGGTTAATAATGTCAACAACACAATAGACATTGTGACTGAAAAAACAGTTTATTATAAATCCTAGCATTCTATTAAAGTGTAAAATAGTTCTCACATTTATGAAAGAAATAATTAAAAATGATGCCTAAAAAGTTATTTCCACTCTTTTCTTAAGAGCTCATGATTAAGTTCTAACCACTGAAGCGCAATAATTGATGCAGCATTGTTAATCACTCCATCTTTAACCCATTGATAAGCTTGAGTTCGACTTACTACATGAACTTTAATATCTTCACTTTCTTCGTCAAGACCATGAATGCCTTCAGCGGTTGATGAGTCAACTTCACCCACCAAAATGTGCAATTGTTCAGTTAAACCTCCAGGAGATGCTAAATAACTGATGATGGGTTTACATCGACCAATAACAACTCCCGCCTCCTCCATTGCTTCACGTCTTGCTACTTCTTCAAATGATTCATTCTCATGATCCATCATACCGGCAATAAGTTCCAGTATCCAAGGACTATCTTGGGTTTCAATCGCAGCAATCCGGATTTGCTCAATTAGCACAACTTCATCACGTTTTACATCATATGCTAAAAGTACAACCGCTTGCCCACGCTCTAAAATTTCACGAGTTACAATCTCACTAATTGAACCATCAAATTTTCGATATTGAAAACGATATTCAAGCAAAGAAAAAAAACCTTTGTACAAGATTCGTTTTGTTAAATTAAACACATCATTTTTGTCAAAATTTACCAGACTGTTTTTAATTTTCATAAAAGTTCCCGAATTTAAACTGAATTTGAATAAAAAGTGCGAATGACACACAAACTATACTTACTATATACTAATTATCTGTTAAAATTACGCCATTAAAAATACTACTATATTTTAATGATTTTTAAAGAGAAGATTGATGAAAAAAACCTTAACCTTTTTAATTGGCTTAGCGTTAAGCCAATCTGTCTTTGCTGAAAATTTGATACAAGTTTATGAACAAGCAAAAGAAACTAACCCAGATCTACGCAGTTCATTAGCTGAAAAAAATAAAGCATACGCAGCAATTTCAGGTTCTCGAGCAAGTTTACTACCACAAGTTGGTTTAAGTGCTTCCTATGGTGTTACTCATGGTCGACGTGATACAAGTGGAGTAAAATCTAAAAGTGGCAACTTATACCAAGTCGCATTATCTCAAAGCATTTTTAATTTCTCAAATTGGAAAGCCTTAGATATTACTAAAAAACAAGCAAGTATTGCCGATATTGCCTATCAATACCAAGGTCAAACATTAATCTTAAATACTTCTGTCGCTTATTTTAATGTATTAAAAGCACTTGATGCATTAAGCTTTATTGATGCACAGAAAAAAGCAATTGGCCGTCAGTTAGAACAAACGCGTCAACAACATCAAGTTGGTTTAGTTGCAATCACTGATGTACAAAACGCTCAAGCTAACTATGACTTAACTGTTGCACAACAAGTTAATGCATTAAATGATCTAAATAATGCCATTGAAGCATTGCGACAAGTAAGTGGTCGTTTTTATTCAAGTTTAGCAAGTGTCAATACCAATACATTTAAAACAGAATCGCCAGCACAAATCAGCGCACTGTTAAAACAATCTGAAAAATCTAATCTTAATTTATTAACAATGAGGTTAAATCAAGACATAGCGCGTGAACAAATCAAACTCTCACAGGCAGGACATTTACCTACAGCAAGTTTAGATGCATCAACTAATTTGAATAAAACTGATAGATACGGTAATAGCGTAGGGACTGGTGCTCATGGTAAATCTTATTCAGGGAATAACTATGTTGGCGTCAGTGTAAACCTACCTATCTTTTCAGGTGGTGCAACAATGTCTAAAGTTGAGCAAGCACAACAAAATTACGTCAGTTTTAGCGAAAAATTAGAAAGCACCAATCGAGGTGTAATTAATCAAGTCCGCTCATCATACAATAATATTTCATCATCAATAAGTGCCATCAAAGCTTATCAACAAGCAGTAGTTTCTGCACAAAGTTCATTAGAAGCAACCAATTCTGAGTACCAAGCTGGAACAAGAACAATTGTTGACGTATTAAATGCAACAACTCAACTATACAGTTCTAAACGAAATTTATCAGATGCAAAATATAACTATTTAACCAGTTTACTACAATTAAAATATGCAGTAGGAACTTTAACTGCTAATGATTTAGTTTATCTAAACAATATGTTAGGTAAAGAAGTAAGCACTTTAGCTACAATAAAATAATTGTAGAATCAATTATGGTAATTATAAAGAAGGCGAGCAAATCGCCTTTTTTATTATGCATAAAAACAAACCTATTACGATATTGCATTCAACACAAATTCAATAAATGCTTTTAGTTTTGGTGGTTGCTGACGATCAGCAGTATAAAGCATATTAAGCGGCTTGGCAGGTGGTAAAAATTTTTGTAATATGGGAAATAATTTTTTCTGCTTAATTGGTTCTTGTAACATAGATTCTGGCAACATGGTGATACCTAGTCCTTCAATCGCAGCTATCGCTAACGCTGAAGTCTGATTACTTTTAAATGTCCCTGATATAGGTATATTGACTATTTCACCATTAATCATAAACGACCAAACATGATCTTTTTTATTCTGATTCACATATTGGTAAATCAAGCATTGATGCTTTTTCAAATCATCAGGTATTAATGGAACACCATATTGCGCTAAATAATCTGGTGAGGCAGCAAAAATAAGTTGATGAGGATTAAGTTTACGAGCAATAAGGCCTGAATCACTCAAATCACCAATCCGAAAAGCGATATCAAAACCGTCCTTAATTAAATCGACATAACGATCACTTAATTGTATATCGACACTAATTTTGGGATAACACTTCATAAAACTACTAATTAATGGCACTAAAGTAAAATTACCAAAAGTAAATGGTGCACTAATTCTAAGCACACCACTAGGTTTATCTAAAAACTGTTGCGCAAGCATAGAGGTGGCTTTAACTTCACCTAAAATACTCACACAGCGCTCATAATACTGCTTACCAAATTCAGTAAGATTTTGTGAACGTGTTGTTCGATTAAGTAACTTTAACCCTAATTGCGTTTCTAAAAAAAGAATATATTTCGCAACCATTTGCGGAGAGATATTTAATGAAATAGATGCCGATGCAAATGAACCTGTCTTCACAGTCAATACAAATGCCTTCATACTTCTAAAAAGATCCATATTACCAATCCACAGTTGTTAATAAAACAAATTGAAAAACATTTATCAATTTTTATTTTGCAAATATCATAGCATAAATCAAGTAAACACAAAAAAAGGAGCAAATAGATGAAAAAAATCGGCATTATAGGGTTAGGATTTGTAAGTCAAGCCTACACAACATTATTTATGCGCGCAGGTTATCAAGTTATGTTAAGTAATTCTAGAGAGAAAAACACGTTAGTTACATTTATCATATATTCAATAGGTTGAATGATTTTAATTAAATACAGATATTTGAAATATTAGAGGAAATAAAAATGACCAATACACATAAAAAATATACCGCCATAACCGGTGCTAGTTCATGCATAGGTTATGCAGCCGCTATTGTTTTTGCAAAACGAAATAAAAACCTTATTGTTATTGCAAGAAGACAAGAAAATTTGGAACTTTTACAACAAGAAATTGCAAAATTGCCCCAGCATTAGACGTAATTATAAAACTTTGTGATTTATCACAACCAACCAACGCTTATTCCCTTTTTAATGATTTAGACAGCTATTTATTGAAACATGGATTAATAATGCCGGTTTTGGTCATTACGGCAGTGTTAGTGATCAAGATTTAGTAAAAATAGAATCAATGCTTCATTTAAATATTGAAACCCTAACGATTTTTTTCAACACTGTATGTACGTAAATATCAAAATGAACCCGAAACACAACTAATAAACATCTCCTCCCGAGGCGTGTATACTCTCGTTCCTAATGCGGTAACTTATTGCGCAACAAAATTCTATGTCAATGCTTTTACTGAAGGGCTAGCACAGGAATTAAAGCAAGCTAACGCACAATTAACCGCAAAGGTATTGGCTCCCGCTGCAACAAAAACGGAATTTGGTGAAAAAGCCAATAATGTTAGTGAATACAACTACGATGCAACTTTTACCAAGAACCATACAGCAAAGCAAATGGCCGAATTTTTACTGGCTTTATACGATAGCAACAAAATTATTGGTGAGATTAATACTAAAGATTTCTCTTTTTCACTAAAAGACAGCATATTTCCTTATTCAGGAAATCCGTCAGAAAATCAAAAGTAAGAAAATAATGAATTTACAAGTAATGTTAAACCAAACAGTAAAATATGAATTTTAACAAAATTGAGCTTTGGCAATCGTTATTTTGATTGCCAATTTCAGGATAAAAAGAAAAATATAGCATATTGATTTAAAGTGAAATTTTATTTACTTCGATCAAAAAATGGTGTTTAAATGAAATTGGGCGCCAGATATGGAATAGGTTTCTAAGTGTAAACGGAAAGGCTTTTATAGGCTTTTTAAAAAGTTTAAGCAACCAACCATCAGTACCCTCAAACGACATAAATTCAAAACTGGAATGGCAACATATTTATAATAAAAAAACAGCCCCAAAAAACAAAAGCTACAATTATTTATCAAATAAGCAAATTTTATACTGAAACGCATAGTTTCCTGAAACATCTTAACAAGCGTATTAACTTGTTAAGATGTGACTTCTATAATAAAGGTATCAATTACGAAATTCGCATTCCTGGTTTAGCACCACTATCTGGTGATAGTAGGTACACACCTTCATCATCACCTTTACCACTCGCACAAAGCACCATACCTTCAGAAATACCAAAGCGCATTTTACGAGGAGCTAAGTTAGCAATCATAATAGTTAAACGCCCAATTAACACCTCTGGGTCAGGATAAAACTGCTTGATACCTGAAAACACATTACGGGTTTCGTCACCAATATCAAGCGTTAATTGAAGTAATTTATCGGATCCTTCAACAAAGCAAGCATGTTTAATTAAAGCAACGCGCATATCGACTTTAGCAAAATCATCAAAATTAATCGTGTCAGCGATAGGCTCTGCAACTTTAGGTTTTGCCGGTTGGGCTAATGCAGCTTGTTGTTTTGTTTCTTCAATCATGTTTGTAATTTTATCCATATCAATACGATTAAATAAAGCTTTAAACTGATTAATTTTATGACTTGTTAAAGCATTATCAATTTCATTCCATTCTAATTTGCTATTTAAAAATGCTTCTGTACGTTCAGCCAATGAAGGCACAATTGGTTTTAAATAGGTCATTAAGATGCGGAATAAGTGAATTCCCATTGAGCAAATATCTTGCAACACTTGATCTTGCCCTTCTTGTTTAGCAACCACCCAAGGTGCCTTTTCGTCAATATAGCGGTTAGCTTCGTCAGCAAGTGCCATAATTTCACGAATTGCCTTGCCTGATTCGCGTTGTTCAAAATAGTCAGCAATCACTTCTGCTTTTTCAACAAACAAGGAATACAGTTCAGGCTCTGCCACTTTATCTGATAATTTGCCGCCAAAGCGTTTATAAATAAAACCAGCCGAACGCGAAGCAATATTAACAACTTTATTAACTAAATCACTATTTACACGTTGAACAAAGTCTTCTAAATTTAAGTCAATATCATCAATGTGTGACGACAATTTAGCCGCATAATAATAACGTAAACAATCAGGATCTAAATGTTTTAGATAGGTACTTGCTTGAATAAAAGTACCGCGTGATTTAGACATTTTTGCACCATCAACAGTCACATAACCATGTACAAAAATATTGGAAGGCTTGCGATATTCGCTACCTTCAAGCATTGCTGGCCAAAATAAGCTGTGAAAATAAACAATATCTTTACCAATGAAGTGATACAGTTCTGTATTTGAATTTTTGTCCCAAAACTCATCAAAAATTGGTTTATTTTGTTTATTACAGTAATTTAAGAAAGATCCCATATAACCAATTGGCGCATCTAACCAAACATAAAAATACTTACCTGGAGCATCGGGGATCTCAAATCCAAAATAAGGTGCATCACGGCTAATATCCCACGGTTGTAAGCCTGATTCGAACCATTCTTGCATTTTATTAGCAACTTGATCTTGTAATGTTCCTGAGCGAATCCACTCTTGTAACATATTTGAAAAAGCAGGTAGGTCAAAAAAGAAGTGTTCAGAATCTTTCATAACAGGTGTTGCACCAGATACTACTGATTGGGGATTAATTAAATCAATTGGATTATAAGTTGCTCCGCAAACTTCACAGTTATCACCATACTGATCAGGCACTTTACAGTGTGGACAAGTACCTTTTACAAAACGGTCAGGTAAAAACATCTGTTTTTCAGGATCGAATAGCTGTGAAATAACTTTAGTTTTAATATAACCATTCGCTTTCAAACGCTTATAAATTTGCTCTGATATCTCACGATTTTCTGGGCTATGTGTTGAATGGTAATTGTCATAACTAATATTAAAGCCAGAAAAATCACGTTGATGTTCGGTTTTAACTTCACTAATCATCTGCTCTGGAGTAATCCCCAATTGCTGAGCCTTGAGCATAATTGGCGTGCCATGGGCATCGTCAGCACAAATAAAATAGATCTCATTACCACGCATACGTTGATAGCGTACCCATACATCAGCTTGAATGTGTTCCAGCATATGACCTAAGTGAATTGCACCATTGGCATAAGGAAGTGCACAAGTCACCAATATTTTGCGTTGAGTTGTCATGTTGATTTATTACCCTTTTTTACATAATGGCAGAAATAGTACATCAATCGTGGGATTATCGCTAGATTTATGCCATAATTTGATAAAATTTATATACTCAATTCATATTTCAAAACAGAAAATAATCATTTTTTATGAGGGTAAACCAATTTACTGTTTACCGCCTTATTATTTAAGGTATTTTACGCTTTTAATGCAAAGTAATTGAAAATAAAACGAGTATAAATACTAAGGCATAAAGAGATAACCACAATGAACACTGAAGTAAAAAAAATTCTTGAAAATTTTACTCATTCAACTCTACAAAAAAATTTACTTGAACTCGATGCAATAAAAAAATGCGAAATAGTTAATCACCACTTAACTATAAATTTAACAATGCCTTTCGCTTGGCAATCTACTTTTGAAGAATTGAAAAAAATAACCACTCCAGAATTGCTTAAACTTAACAGCGTTAATGAAGTTGACTGGCATATTGAATATAAAATTGCTACTTTAAAACGTGCTAATAACCAAAATGCCATTAATAATATAAAAAACATTATCGCGATAAGCTCAGGAAAAGGCGGTGTGGGCAAATCATCAACAGCTGTCAATCTTGCGCTAGCTTTACAAAAACAAGGCACTAAAGTGGGGATCTTAGATGCAGATATTTATGGTCCCTCGATCCCAACCATGCTAGGTACAGAAAACCAGCAACCATTAACACCCGATAATAAACATATGACACCAATCATGGCATATGGGCTTGCTAGTAATTCCATTGGTTATTTGGTTGATCCTAATGGTGCTATGGTATGGCGTGGACCTATGGCAAGTAAAGCACTATTACAGATTTTACAAGATACGCTTTGGCCAGAACTCGACTATCTTGTCATTGATATGCCTCCAGGCACAGGGGATATCCAATTAACCCTAGCGCAAAACATTCCAGTTACTGCTGCTGTGATTATCACAACTCCTCAAGATATTGCTTTAATCGATGCAAAAAAAGGTATTACCATGTTTAATAAAGTAAACATCCCAACACTAGGAATTATTGAAAACATGAGTTACCACATTTGCGAACATTGTGGACATCATGAGGCCATCTTTGGTGAAGGTGGCGCAAAACATTTAGCTGAGCAATATCAAACCAAATTGCTAGGGCAAATTCCACTTCAAAAAATGTTACGCCAAGATCTTGATACAGGAAAGCCCACTGTCATTAACCACCCTGATAGCGAATTTAGCCGACTTTATTATCAAATTGCAGGAAGTATTGCTAGTGAGTTATATTGGCAAGGTGAAGCGATTTTGCCTGATATTGCTTTTAAGACATTGTAACTTAAAAATCCAACTATTGGCTGTAAAAACAGCCAATACTAATTACATATCATTTCTATTAATTCGATAACTACTTAAATTTATTCATTATTTTTAACAATAACATTATTAACGATAATAGAAATCGGCTAATTCATCACTTAAAACAAATTCAAGCTATTGTTCAGAAATTGTTTTAGTTCTATATTGGAACAGTTCTAAATCTATTTATCCCTAACAAGTGCAACAACTCCAATTCATTGGAAGACATTACACTGTCAACAACGTGATTCGTCACAACACTAAGGAAACTGTTATGCAAAAAAGAGTTAATGAAGTCACCATGCGCGGAGCACCTATTACTTTGTTAGGCACACAAATTAAAGTTGGCGACACAGCGCCCAATTTTATCGTGCAAGATTTAAAAATGGAGCCCATTAAATTGTCCGATTTTAAAGGTAAAATCAGAATTATTAATTCGGTTCCATCCATTGACACCTCAGTATGTAGTGCTCAAGTGCATCGCTTTAACGTCGAAGCGGCAAAATTAAAAGACACAGTGATATTTTCAATTAGCGTCGATTTACCTTTTGCCTTAAATCGCTACTGTGCTGCTGAAGGTATTGATGCCGTTAAAGTCACCTCAGATCATAAAGAACTCAACTTTGGTTTAAAATATGGAGTTGTTATTGAAGAGTTGCGATTACTTTCTCGATCTGTATTTGTCATTGATAAAAACGACAAAATTGTTTATGTGGAATATGTTAAAGAAACCTCTTCTGAACCTGATTATGACAAAGCCCTAGCTGCAGCTAAAGCACTAGAATAAATCGCTATAATGAAACATCGCCCTCAAATACTAATATTGGTGGCGATTAAGTTTAAGATTTATTCTTAGCAACTATTTAATAGACAAACATATTCAGTTATAATCAAAAGTAATCTAATATTCCCTCCAAAATCTTAATCATGAATAATAGTATTAACCGATCTCGGGTTTGGTCATCAATTCTTTGCCTTGCATTTGCGGCATTTATTTTTAATACAACGGAATTTGTACCTGTCGGACTATTACCCAATATAGCTGAAAGCTTTTCAATGGATGTAGCTCATGCTGGATTATTACTCACCATTTATGCATGGGCTGTCTCGCTATTATCATTGCCACTCACAGTATTAACGTCAAAAATGGAACGAAGGAAGCTACTTATCCTTTTATTTTGCCTATTTATAGGTAGTCATATTTTAGCTGGAGTCGCATGGAATTTTTACAGTTTAATGATAGCAAGAATTGGTATTGCTTGTGCACATGCGGTATTTTGGGCAATTACAACACCGCTTGCAGTTCGGTTAGCGCCCAATGGTAAAAAAGCTAAAGCAATGGGCTTTATTGTTATTGGCGTATCGATGGCAACCATTCTAGGCATTCCAATTGGCACCATCATAGGACAACTCGTTGGCTGGCGCGTGACTTTTTTATGTATTGCTGGTATCGCTTTTTGCGTGATGATATTACTACTCCGCTTATTGCCTGCTGTACCAAGCATGGATATTATCTCTATCAAAAATATTCCAATGGTATTAAAACGCCCAATACTGCTAAACATTTATTTATTAATTGCCATTATTATTGCAGGTCACTTTACTGCCTATACCTATATTACGCCATTCATGAAAAATATTGGTGGATTTAATCAAAATGTTATCGTCCTTTTATTATTAGTTGTAGGTTTTTCTGGAATGATTGGTAGCGTTATTTTTGCAAAATATGCTGAAAAAAATCCAACCGCAATTTTCATCATCCCTATGCTATTACTGATTACTTGCTTATTATCGCTTTATGTATGTTCATTCACGCTTTATACTGCAATCATTCAATGTTTAATTTGGGGGCTTTCCATTACAATTATTGGAATGGTTATGCAAAGCAAAGTAATTGATGCCGCACCCGATGCCACAGATATAGCCACTTCAGTCTATTCTGGTATTTTCAATATTGGAATAGGAGGCGGTGCTTTTATAGGCAGTAAAGTATTAATTTTACTTTCAATTGATTACATTGGTTATGTTGGTGCGTGTTTTGTCATCATCGCACTATTATTATTCTACTTTTTATCTAGAAAATTATGGAATAATAAAACGGTTATTTAAAAAAGGGTTATGTAAAAAATATTATATAAAAACTTTAGGGTAAGGAAACAGCATTATTTATTTTATAACACAAATAAATAATGCTGAACAATACTAACATTTACCTTATGATTTACTTAAAGACTCTAACTGTTCCCATCTTTCAAAAACAGCTTCTAATTCAGCCTCTTTATCTGCCAAAGATTGTAAAATTGGACTAGTAATTTCATGAGTTTGATTAAAAAAGTCACTTTGACCAATTTGTGCTTGTAAATCAGTAATCTCTAATTCTAATTGTTCTATTTTGCTTGGTAATTGTGCCAATTCTCGTTGTTCATTATAACTCAGTTTAACTTTCTTTTTAGCGGTTCGCTCACTACTTTGATTATTAGTAGCACCTAATTCTTTTTTAGGTTGCTCAAGTTTATTAACTGTCGTTACTTTAACTGGTTGTGCCTGCTGCTGTTGTTGCAGAGCATCGGCATAACCACCAGCATAAACACCAATATGGCCTTTTTCTTCAAAAAACCAACATTGAGTGACCACATTATCAACAAATTGCCGATCATGACTAACCAACAAGACAGTTCCTTGATAATCATTTACTAACTCTTCTAGCAATTCTAATGTTTCAATATCAAGATCATTGGTCGGTTCATCAAGTATTAATAAATTGCTAGGTTTTAAAAATAGTTTAGCCAGCAATAAACGATTACGCTCCCCTCCAGACAGTGCTCGTACAGGAGTTCTGGCACGTTTAGGCGGAAATAAAAAGTCCTGTAAATAACCAAGTACATGGCGTGATCGGCCATTAACCATGACCTCTTGCTTACCTTCGGCTAAATTATCCATCACCGTTTTTTCAGGATCGAGTTCGAGACGATATTGGTCAAAATAAGCAGCTTCAAGCTTTGTGCCACAATGCACACTACCTAATGTTGGTGTCAAATTACCCAACATCAGTTTTAATAAAGTTGTTTTACCAATACCATTAGGACCAATCAGAGCGATCTTATCACCACGTAATACTTGCACACTAAAATCATTCACGAGTAACTTATCTTCAACTTGATAAGTTACATTATCAAGTTCAAAAACAATTTTCCCTGAACGTAACGCTTCTTCAATTTGCATTTTGGCATTACCCATGACTTGGCGACGCTCATTATATTCTTGGCGCATTGCTTTTAATGCCCGAACTCGCCCTTCGTTACGTGTACGGCGAGCTTTAATACCTTGCCGAATCCAGACCTCTTCTTGGGCAAGTTTTTTATCGAATTCTGCATTTTGCAACGCTTCAACACGCAATGCTTCTTCTTTACCAAGCAAATAGTTATCATAATTCCCACTCCAAGACGCAATTTTACCTCGATCCAGATCAATAATACGCGTTGCCATTTGACGAATAAACGAACGATCATGGGAAATGAACACAATACTGCCATTAAAACTTTTCAAAAAATCTTCCAACCATTTAATGGTTTGAATATCCAAATGATTGGTTGGTTCATCAAGCAATAAAACTGTTGGTTGACAAACCAACGCTTTGGCTAATGCGGCTTTACGCAACCACCCACCCGATAACGAAGACAACAACGCATCACCATCAAGCGATAATGAAGAAATAACATTACGAATACGGCTATCTAATTGCCAACCATTTTGATGATCTAACTGTTCTTGCATTTTAGCTAATTTATCTAAATTACTTTCGCAAGGATCGAGCTCAACGCGATATGCTAAATCATAGTAATCTCGTAATAACTGTGCTTGTTCGTGTAATCCTTCTGCCACAAAATCAAACACACTACCTTGCACATCACGAGGAGGATCTTGTTGCAATCGTGAAACAATCACATTATTTTCATAAATAATTTGCCCTTCGTCTAATGGCACTTCTTTATTTAAAACTTTAAGTAAAGTCGATTTTCCAGCACCGTTACGGCCAACAAGACAAACACGCTCATTTGGCTCAATAGACATATCGATATGATCAAGCAACGGCGCATCACTAAATGAAAGATAAGCATTGGTAAGATTAATTAATGACATAGTTATTGGTGGTTTTTATTTAGATATTAAGTAATAAAACATTATTCTATCATAAAGTGACCAAAGGCAACTAAAGCAAATACAAAAGATAAACCAATATATAAGAATTACTGGCATTATTTATACTTTCATTGTAACTACCTCAAACTTAGTACACAACTGACGTAGAAAATTAAGCTGCCTGTTTTAATGTTTTATATTTGAACAGTGTCATGTTATTTAATGCCTCATGCGGTCTTTCGGTGTTATACTTCGGTTATTTGCCTTGCTTGCGCTAAGTTGTTAAAAAGATATAAATCGAGTACTTCAGTACGATAGGTACGATTAAATCGTTCAATATAGCCATTTTGGTAAGGGCTACCGAGCTCCATATAATCAATGGCTATATCATGTGGATCGACTACACTAATTCATACAACTTTTTTAATGAGTAAGGTAAATTTATCAGTAAAGGAACATGCTAGATGACACGATTAAAAAAAAATATCGATATTTTGAATATTCTTACTTATAAAATTAAAAGTTGGGATAGAGAAAATGATCTTATAGAACTATCAGAGCTAATATCTGATTTAGAAAAATTTAGTAGAAAAGAAAGATCTTTGTACTATAAAGAGTTTTTTTCCGATGTTGCATTAGCTGAAAAATTAATATACTTGTATAAAAATGAAAATTTAACCAAAGAAACTACTATAAATATAGTATCTTGTATAGGAAATATGACGAAAGCATATAATCTACCTCCCTTAGATAATTTTTTTAATTTTTTTAATGAATTGAAAAATGTTAAGAAAATAGATTACTATGTTTCTTTATTTATTACCAAATTCCCACAGTTTTATATGGAGGATAAAAAATGGGATTATATCTTATCAATTTTAAATATCAGTCCAAAAGCGAAATCAGAAAGAAATTTTTATATTGAAATAAAAAAGATTTTAAATCGTAATGAATGCATTCCAAACAATTATTTAGATAAATTTATAGCCTCTTTTGAAAAAATGTATAATAAAGCTAAAAATGATTTTTACAAAAATGATTATAAGGAAATACTTTTGAAGTTAAGTAAATTAAAATGAATCTTATAAATTATATATTTATATTGGAATCAGAAAGATGGATAGACCTGTAATTGCTATGATATTTAAGTCTTCAGTTGAAGTCAAAGCTAAAGAAATCAGAATTCCAGGGAAATGTGGCGGCGATAAATGAGAAAATTATATTTCCTAAAATACGGTGATCCTCGCCAAAATATTAGACAGTGCCCGCCTCTATCATTTTTCGTTTTGGTAATATTGTTGTTCATATTATTCAGGTGATACCCAGCCATTGGCTGAATGACGGCGTATCCGATTATAATAGATTTCAATATATTCAAATAGTGCTTTATTAGCCAGTTTCCTCGTTTTGTAGTAATAGTCATGAATAATGTGTGTTTTGAGTGTATGAAAAAAACTTTCAACAACCGCATTATCAAAGCACTTTCCTCTTCGACTCATGCTTTGCCTTAGTCCATATTGTAACAATAATTGCTTGAAATCAGCACTGCAATATTGGCTTCCTTGGTCACTATGAATGAGTACATTTTTAGGAAATTGACGCCGAAATAAGGCTTGTTTTAATGTATTACACACTAAATGGCGGTCTATGTAGTGTGGAATGACCACACCTGTTCAAACAACAAAATTAAGGGGTAGCTATTTGTTAAATTCTACCTCAGGCAAATAGCTTAACAAGGCGTTAGTTTTGTTTTCTTATGTATATTCCTTACAGTAGCTTCTCAAATTACTGTAAACAACGCTAGTAAATCCTACAAATAAAGACTATTACACCTTATGATATCAATTTGCATTTAAATTAAGTTTTTATTCAAATAAGCAAGCATCCTAGAAAGAGCTTACCAAATTATGATAGAATCACGTCCCATGATGCAAAATAATGTATTTGTTATAGCAATCATGAAATAAATAGCAAGCAAGCAAACAAAACACCATTATCATGAATAAACATGTAATTCCGATCTTGTTGATAATGTAATGAATACTAATAATAGAGTTATTAAATACCATAAAAAAATGAAAATTACTTTAGTAAGTAAAATAGACGAGAATTTAGTAGAGTTCAAATCTGATTTAGGATGTGGTGTTGCGATTTGGGACAATAGTAAATCATTATCAAACACATATTATAATATTGAATTAGAAATCGATGATTTTTTTGAGTGGGGTAAGAATATAACTCTTGAAAAAATACCTGGGTATGGCTTTTATTTAATTAATAACAACATGTTTTTCAAGGCTAAAGTGATATCTTGTGAAGATACAGGTATTTTAGTTTTGTCACTAGGAAGAGATATTATTTTTATAGAAACATCTGGCACATGCGAAATAAACAGCTATGTATCATTTTTTACAACTTCGGATAATGTTATGTTATTCTCGATAGAACTGTAATATTTAAAAATTGGATACTATAAACTAATTCTGCTATCCATTTCTGCATACTTTACCTGACTCAAGCAAAAAATTATGTTGGATGGCAACAAATTTTTCAGACAATATAAAAATCTACGAATGATTTTGAAAAGTTATTTTGTTCCATGCTGTGTAGCAATAAAAAATGAAAGATAAAGACAAATATTCTATAGAATGGCTCCGCTTAAAAGAGTCTGAAAAAAAATTATTTTCTGCTAAATACTACTTCAAAAAATCAAATCTGTATTTTGATCAATTATTATTTGCTCTTAAAATTCTGTCAGAACAAGGAACAGCACTAAGGTTTGTAAGAGATGAAGATTTTGACGACAAAGAGCTAGATAATTTAATTCCTATTGTCATAGAAATATCAATAGGCGGCAATATAGATCATATTCCAATAGCTAGAGATATATTATTCAAATATAGACATAATAATATTGTAAAGAAAACACTACCAAAAATGGTTTTAAAATATCTCGATTCTTCTGATGATTTCATATATAGAAGAATTGCAGAATTGCTATTAGAATTGAATTACAAAGAGTTAAAAAACTCTTTTATTAACAGATGTAAAAAGAGTGAGAATAAAGATATAGTTGAGATATATAACGATTTTTATGAAAAATATAAATGAAGTTATTCTCATAAAGGAAAACCAATGGCAGGGTTAAAGAATTCTAATTGATGCTTTGCAAAAATTTGATAATTCATATTATAGATTTTGAAAAGAAATAACAAACGCAACTGAAACAGGCAATTTTATTAATTATGTGGATATCTCAAAAGCTACTGTAAATACCAAATTTTTAGCACAAAACTCACGTAGAAAATTACACTGCCTGTTATCGTGTTTAAATTCAATAGGCGTCATATTATAAATATCTTGATGCTTTATTAGATTACATTTTAATTCTTCTACTAAACTAACATTAATTTTCATTACCGCCAAACTTTTCTGATTATTAATAAACTAACCCAATATTCATCTAACTAATATCAGCCTTTATTTCCCACTATTGTAATTAGTCGGTATAATGCCAACAATTTTATTGTTAAGTGAGTTATGCATGAAAACGCTATTTGCCAGTACATCTCGTGGGCTTGAAGAGTTATTAAAAAAAGAGTTAGAACAAATTAGTGCAATTAATTGTAAAATTGCGCAAGGTGGTGTTTATTTTGATGCCGATGACAAAACGCTATATCAATCATTATTATGGTCGCGTTTGGCATCTCGCATTTTACTACCTATTGCCGAGTTCGACATCTATAGCGATTTGGATCTGTACTCTTGTGTGTTTAATATTAAATGGCCAGATATTTTTGCTGTTGATAACTCTTTCGTGATTAATTTTGTTGGCGTAAACGAATTTATCCGTAATAGTCAATATGGTGCGCTAAAGATCAAAGATGCTATTGTTGATCACTTTTTGCGTCATACTAATGAACGTCCTAATGTAGCAAAACAAGATCCCGATATTCGACTTCATGCTTATTTAAATAAAAACCGTGTCACACTATCTTTAGATCTAAGTGGTAATAGTTTACATGAGCGTGGTTATCGAGAGCAAACAGGGAAAGCTCCACTAAAAGAAAGCCTAGCAGCAGCTATTATTATGCGTTCTGGTTGGAAAACAAATGAGCCATTGCTCGATCCGATGTGTGGTTCAGGTACATTACTAATTGAAGCGGCAATGATCGCATCACAAATCCCACCTGGTTTACATCGTAAACAGTGGGGATTTTTTGCTTGGAAAGGCTTTAATCCGACATTGTGGAACAAATTGCTTTTCACCGCAAAACATAACGTATCTAAAACAAACACACCATTTATCGGTTATGATAATAATGCTACAGTACTTGAACGAGCCAAACAAAATGCCCTCCAAGCAGGTGTGGGGGATTTAATTACTTTTTCGATGCAAGATGTGACACAACTCGCCAATCCATTGCCAACTGAAACGGTAGGCATGATCATCAGTAATCCACCTTATGGAGAACGCTTAGAAAGTGAACCTGCGCTTATTGCTTTGCATACGGCACTTGGTCGACAAATCAAACAAAATTTTGGTGGATGGCGATTATCATTATTTAGCGGCGCACCACAGTTATTAGATTGCTTACAAATGAGAGCAGAAAAGCAATTCAAAGCAAAAAATGGCCCTCTCGACTGTATACAAAAAAATTATGTCATTGCTAAGCGTAATACTGAAGAAGCAATCACAAATTCTACTATGCCTGCGGCTGATTTTGCTAACCGATTACGCAAAAATAAACAAAAGTTAGAAAAATGGGCTGCTCAAGAACAACTGGAATGTTATCGACTTTATGATGCAGATTTGCCTGAATACAATGTCGCTATCGATCGTTATAAAGATAAAATAGTGATGCAAGAATACGCAGCGCCAAAAAACATCGATCCACAAAAAACTCGCCAACGGCTTTTTGATACTATAAATGCCACCATGTCAGTGCTTGAGCTTACCGCCGATCAGTTAGTATTAAAAACAAGAGAAAAGCAAAAAGGCAAACAGCAATACCAAAAACTAGGACAAAAACAGGACTATTTTTTAGTCCATGAATACCCGATTAATCAGCGCAAAACCACATTTTGGGTTAATGTGACCGATTATTTAGATACAGGATTGTTTTTAGATCATCGCTTAGCACGAAAAATGATTGGTGAAATGAGTGCAGGAAAAGACTTTCTAAACCTATTTGCCTATACAGGTAGTGCAACGGTTTATGCTGGACTTGGCGGAGCAAAATCAACCACCACGGTCGATATGTCTCGCACCTATTTGGAATGGGCAGATCGTAATTTAAAACAAAATGGTTTAACAGGTAAAAAACATCGATTAATTCAGGCGGATTGTTTGCTCTATTTATCTCAAGCTGATGAGCAATTCGATTTAATTTTTATCGATCCGCCAACATTTTCAAACTCAAAACGGATGAACGATACCTTTGATGTTCAGCGTGATCATCTAAAATTGATGACGGATTTAAAACGTCTGTTAAGACCTAATGGTACTATCATTTTCTCCAACAATAAGCGTGGTTTTAAAATGGATAGTATCGGTATGCAAAACCTAGGGCTAACCTATCAAGAAATTACCAATAAAACGCTATCGCTTGATTTTAAGCGCAATAAACAAATTCACTGCTGTTTTATTGTAAAACATCAATAAACACAAACCGCCATAAGGCGGTTAATTTATTAAAATTATGACAAAATAAAACATTCAACAAAATTAAAAACTTTACTGAGCATTTTTAATCAAAATTAAACCATTTCAGCTGGGTTTGATTTGCTAAATAATATATAAGCAGTAATCACTAATAATAAAATTCAATCTTGTAAAAAAGTTTCAGGAAACTATACGTTTTAGTATATTTTTCTCTTACCACCTTCTAGAAGAGTGATCTTAATCACAAAAATAAAAAATAGACCCATTTTAACAATGTGATACTCATCACACTTATCAATTTTTTTTAATGAATTGAATAACTAAATCCTTCTACAATAACAGCATGATGATTATACAATCAATAAGGAAAGTTTTATATTATGACAAGTTCAAACATCAAATTAAAAGTTCAAAATTTTGGACGATTTTTAAGTAATATGGTCATGCCAAATATCGGCGCATTTATTGCTTGGGGATTTATTACCGCTATTTTTATTCCAACGGGCTGGTACCCAAACGAAACCATTGCCAAGTTAGTTAGCCCGATGATCACTTACTTATTACCACTGTTGATTGGTTATACTGGCGGTAAATTAGTTCACAGTGAACGAGGCGCCGTTGTCGGTGCAATTACGACAATGGGGGTCATTGTTGGTGCAGATATTCCGATGTTCTTAGGTGCTATGATAGTCGGACCACTTGGTGGCTGGGTAATAAAACAATTTGATAAAACCATAGACGGAAAAGTCAAAAGTGGCTTTGAAATGTTAGTCAATAATTTTTCAGCTGGTATTATTGGCATGCTACTTGCGTTGCTTTCTTTTTTTGCAATTGGACCTTCTGTCGTTGTTGCATCAAGTAAATTAACTCTTGCTGTTAATTTCCTAGTTGAGCATAACTTACTACCTTTAACTTCAATTATTATTGAACCTGCCAAGATTCTTTTCTTAAATAATGCAATTAACCACGGTATATTCTCACCATTAGGTATTCAACAAGCAGCAGAGCATTCTCAATCTATTTTCTTTTTAATCGAAGCAAATCCTGGTCCTGGATTAGGTTTATTACTTGCTTATATGTTGCTTGGTAAAGGTTCTGCAAAAAGTTCAGCCAGTGGTGCAGCAATCATTCATTTCTTTGGGGGAATTCATGAAATTTATTTCCCATATGTATTAATGAACCCTCGCCTTATTATTGCAGTGATTTTAGGTGGAATGACTGGAGTATTTACTTTAACACTATTTGGTGCCGGTTTAAGTTCACCAGCATCGCCAGGATCAATCATCGCCGTTCTTGCGGTCACTCCAAAATCATCAATGTTTGGCGTAATTATTTCTGTCATTGCAGCAACAATGGTTACTTTTATCGTTTCCGCTATTTTATTAAAAACCACCAAAGAAGCAGATAAAAGCCTTGAAGAGGCAAAATCGAATATTTCTGCAATGAAAAATAAATCAAAAGGAATTGTAAATGGTACACTTGATCTTACTAAAGTTAAAAAAATTATAGTGGCTTGTGACGCAGGAATGGGCTCAAGTGCTATGGGCGCAGGTGTATTACGTAAAAAAGTTCAAGATGCAGATTTGGATATTTTTGTCACTAATGTAGCAATTAATAATCTGCCTGATGATGTTGACATTGTTATTACACATAAAGACTTAACCGATCGAGCAAAACAACACGCACCAAATGCACATCATATTTCATTAACTAACTTTTTAGATAGTCAATTATATAGCCAACTCGTGGCGGATCTTTTAAGCTCTCAAGCAAATAATGAAGCAAGTGAAACAGTGCCTATAAGCAATCAATCGACTGATAATATTCCCCTATTTAAATTATCACAACAAAATATCTTTTTAGGGTTAACCGCTAAAAATAAAGAAGAAGCAATTCGTTTTGCAGGGCAAAAATTGGTTGATAATGGTTATGTCACACCAACTTACATTGAAGCAATGCTAGAGCGTGAAAAATTAACATCAACTTATTTAGGAGAATCAATAGCCGTTCCACATGGCACTATTGAATCAAAAGACAATGTTATTAAAACTGGTATCGTATTTTGCCAATACCCTGCTGGGGTTCAATTTGGTGATGAAGAAGATGATAAAGCAAAAATTGTGATTGGTATTGCTGCTCACAATAATGAACATCTTGATGTCATAGCAAAACTGACTAATGCATTAGATGATGAAACTATTATTGCAAAATTAGCAACGACAAATAATATTGAAGAAGTTTTAGCAATACTAAGTTAACCTATTTCTATTTCCCGCTTTACACGGGAAATAGAGTGAAATATTTCAAATTAAATTATAAAGTTAAGGATTATTATTATGCAAGCACTACACTTTGGCGCAGGTAACATTGGACGAGGTTTTATCGGCAAATTACTATCTGATGCTGGTGTACAAGTTACATTTGCTGATGTCAATCAGGAAATTATTGATGCCATCGCCACTCGTCATGAATATCAGGTAAATGTTGTTGGCGAGCAATCCACCACTGAGATAGTTAAAAATGTTGATGGAATTAATAGCACCTCTATTGAAGTGATCGATTATATTGCCAGCGTTGATTTACTCACCACTGCCGTTGGTCCACAAATTTTAGCGCGTATTGCTCCAACGATTGCCCAAGGAATTATTGCAAGACATAATCGAGGTAACAGTAAGCCACTTAATATTATTGCTTGTGAAAACATGGTACGAGGTACCAGCCAATTTAAACAAGAAATCTTTAAAGAGCTACCAGAAGAAATTCAGCAATGGACAAACACCCATATCGGTTTTGTCGATTCTGCAGTGGATCGTATTGTACCACCTGCAACATCAAAAACAGGCGATATACTAGAAGTGACTGTTGAGACTTTCTCGGAATGGATTGTTGATGAAACACAATTTGTAGGCATTATTCCAACCATTAAAGGCATGCAACCCGTTGATAATTTAATGGCTTTTGTGGAACGTAAGTTATTTACACTTAATACTGGTCACGCAATAACTGCTTATTTAGGATTTTATAATGGTATTGGCACAATACGTGATGCAATTCTAGATGAACGTATTCGTTTAATTGTACGCGGAGCCATGGAAGAGAGCGGGTTAGTACTTATCAAACGTTACAATTTTGATGAGCAAAAACACATGGCATATATTGAAAAAATATTATCCCGCTTTGAAAATCCTTATTTACAGGATGATACTGCACGTGTTGGGCGTCAGCCAATTCGTAAATTAGGTGCAGACGATCGTTTAATAAAACCATTACTTGGCACCTTTGAATATCAAGTTAAAAACACTAACTTACTAATTGGAGTTGCTGCTGCGCTTAACTATCGTAATAATGATGATGAGCAAGCAGTTAAACTAGAAAAACTCATTACTGAAAAAGGCGTTAAACAAGCTTTTTGTGAAATCTCTAGTATTGACGTTAATAATTCTATTGTTATGAAGGTTGAAGAAATTTATACTGCAATGCAAGATCATCAATTTGTCTAATTCTCAATGCCAGAATCGATATTACAAGAAGATATAATATTAGAAAAACTCAACCAGCAAGCTGATATTCACAGCTTGCTAAAAGTTGCCATTAAATTAATTAATGATAATGTCATCAAATTGATTCTTAAAGTCTTCCGAAAAGAGCCTCACGCCATTAAATTTGTTATTCCCTCATTGGTGGGTAAAAATGGACCTCTCAATGATACCTCAGTGTGCCTAAAACTGCTTTATGTGTTGGGTATTATTTCTCGTGAGGATTACGAAGATATAGAGCTACTGATTGCTGTTTTGGACGAACTAGAGCTAGACGACAAACAATACACTTATTTAGATGATGAAATTTTAGGTCCTATTAGCTTATTACATGATATGGTATTACCACCAAGCTGGGAATCGCAACACGAAAAAGTAAAACAATCAGGTATTGTCGATACTTTAAAATCTTCCATTTACCAAAATCGCTATCAACAAATGATACGCTCGGCACTCATCATCGCTATCACAGAGTTAACGGTTCGAATCATTAATAAACAAAAGATTGACTATTTTCCATAATAATATTGATTGTATATTTTGTTGATACGTTAAATTTACTCTGCTCGTCACTTATATCTATTTAAAGAAATGATTCGCAATTTAAAAAAAATAATTTAACGAGTAAAAACATCGATTAATTTAGGCGGATTGTTTTGCTCTATTTATCTTAAGCTGATGAACAATTCAATTTAATGTTTATCTTTCCGCCCACATTTTCAAACTCAAAACGGATGAATAATACCTTTGATGTTCAGCGTGATCATCTAAAATTGATGACGGATTTAAAACGTCTGTTAAGACCTAATGATACTATCATTTTCTCCAACAACAAGCGTAGTTTTAAAATGGATAGTATCGGTATGCAAAACCTAGGACTAACCTATCAAGAAATTACCAATAAAACGCTATCGCTTGATTTTAAGCGCAATAAACAAATTCACTGCTGTTTTATTGTAAAACATCAATAGACGTAGCTGGAAAACAGCTAGGTAGAGTATTAATTTTATTAATGTTTTTTCAACAACACCAAAAACAAAAAATTAAATAAAATCAATACGCTACCTGAACGATTTTATAGAAATACGAAAAATAAAACAAAATAGCTAATCCATCCGAATATCAATATAGAAATGATCACTGAAGTTTATAACACCTGAAACCTGTAATTCTAAATATTTAAAAAGAATTCATTTGGATATTCACCTAATTTTATTTAATTTTTCAACAAAACTTAATCACCTAGATTACACCATGAAGTGCAATTCTTCTTAACTCCTTAGAATAAAAATCGGCAGGGCTTTTAAACTTATGCCGTTTTCTTGGGCGTGTGTTCAATAGATATTGTATTTTCTTTATCTGTTTGTCGTCAACTAATGAAATGGCCGCTGACTTAGGTATAAACTGACGTATTAAGCCATTGGTGTTTTCATTTGTGCCTCTTTGCCAGCTTTTATAAGGCTCCGCAAAGTACACGGTAGTATTTAAATAATGCTCAATAGCATGATGATAATTAAATTCGGTTCCATTATCAAAGGTGATGCTTTTAACCATTTTTTTAAACGGCGTTAGCAATTTTATTATCATATCTCTCGTTTCGGAGGCGGTACGTTGATTGAGGCGCCCAATTAATACTAGCCCTGTTTTGCGTTCAACTAATGTCACCAATGCTTGCTTGTCTTTACGGCTAATAATCGTATCGCCCTCCCAATGTCCTTGCGTTTTCCGACTTTCTACATAACTTGGACGTTGTTTAATTGACCGTTTATATCGGCGGTCTCCTTCTTTAATACTCGGTGCCTTACAATGCCTATAGGCTTTGCCTTTTCGCCTTAGATAAGGTTTGAATTGTTCATAGCGCGCTTTATTTTGATAAAGATAGTTATAGATTGATTGGACGCTGACTTTCTTTAAACGTGCAGCAATCTGCTCTG
>NZ_LZHR01000066.1:0-13828 GCF_001690675.1 Gilliamella sp. Occ4-3 | reverse complement strand
ATTGTTTATTTCCTATTTCTAAAAAAATTAATGATTTATATAAAATAATTATATTTAAACACATAGTTACCTGAAAGTTTTTGACAACACTTTTTTTGTCTTTTAGTGATAGATGTTAGTCAATTAAAAAATAAACCAAATATAACTTAAGATACTATGATTTCTTACATTTCAAGGCAACCTGTAGCGGAACCTTAATTCATAAAGCTAATAACGCTTTTTTTTATTATATTATTATTTTTTTGCGATAAAAACAGCTCGCATTGGGGCAGGGTAGCCTTCAATTGTTTTGGTTGAATCATCTGGATCTAAAAAGTTGGCCAGAGAATCTGATGTCATCCATTCAGTTTTGCGTTGTTCATCAAAATTAGTTAATGATATATCAACCATTCTTACATCTGAATACCCACATTTTTCCAACCAATTAATCATTGTAGGAGTAGAAGGTATAAAATAGACATTACGCATTTGTGCATAACGATCACCTGGCATTAACGCTTGATGTAATTCTCCATCAATAACCAAAGTTTCAAGTACTAGTTGTCCACCTTCAACCAATTGATCCTTCAATTGGAATAAATGATCAAGTGGCGATCGACGATGATATAAAACCCCCATTGAAAATACGGTATCAAAAGCATTAAGTTTAGGGAGATGTTCAATTCCAAGTGGTAATAAATGTGCTCGCTGATCGTTACCTAGTAGTTTACGAATAGCCTCAAATTGGCATAGATAAAGCGCCATAGGATCAATTCCGACAGCGAGTTTTGCTCCAGCGCCAATCATTCGCCATAAATGATAACCACTGTTACAACCCACATCTAAAACAATTTTACCTTCTAAACAATCAATATGTTTAATTAAGCGTTCCCATTTCCAATCTGAACGCCATTCTGTATCAATATCAATTCCATACAAGTGGAAAGGGCCTTTGCGCCATGGCATCATATTTTTTAATAATTGCATTATCCTTTGCTGTTCACCCGTAGAAAGAGACTCTTTTGATTTCGCTGTAACACTATGTAATAAATCAATTTGATAAGGTGAGATGGATGGTAAATGTTTAATACTGTTGAGCCATTGATTAAAGCGACTATCTATGTTTTGTTTTTGCCAATTTGCGAGTTGTGCAGGTAATACTTCAAGCCAACTACTAAGTCTATTTTTTGCGATAATCTGGTAAAAATCACCAAAATCAATCATTCTGTTATCCTTTATCAATTACGCTTAAATTAATCTGTTATTTTATGGCAATAATAGAGCCAAAATTAAAACATTGGAACCAAGTGTCAATGTGTTTAAAACCAGCTTTAGATAGTCGCTGTTTATGTGTTTCGATAGTATCTGTTAGCATAACGTTTTCTAGCATGTTACGTTTTTGGCTGATCTCAAGCTCACTATAGCCGTTAGCACGTTTAAAATCATGATGCATATTAAATAGTAATTCATCAATGCAGGTATCACTAAAGCTAAATTTTTCAGATAGGACTAAAATGCCATTTGGTTTTAACGCATTATAGATATTATTTAAAACACGTTGACGATTTTCAGGAGTTAAAAATTGTAAGGTGAAGTTGAGTACAACCATTGATGCATTTTGCATGTTAATATGGCAAATATCATCACAAATTACATCTACAGGTGTGCTTGATTTGTAGGATTCAATATGCCGCTTACAACGTTCAACCATTGGCTGAGAATTATCAACCGCAATAATATGGCAATTTTCTTGATGGACATTGCGTCGAATAGATAATGTAGCTGCGCCTAATGAACAACCTAAATCATAAATCATTGAATTAGGTTGTACAAATCTTTCGGCTAGCATGCCGATCATCGAGATAATATTAGAATAACCAGGAACAGATCGCTGCACCATATCAGGAAAAACTTCGGCAACTTTCTCATCAAAAGTCCAATCCCCCAATTTTTCAATAGGTGTGATGAATAATTGGTCTTTTTTAATATCCATAAAAAGTTATTGGTACGAAAAAAAATAATTTTGTTATCATATCATTATTCGTCTTCAATTGTTCAGATAATTATGAGTTTTATTTATTTTTCTATTTTATTTATGATGATAGTGATCAGTATTTTAATGATTGCTTATTTAGGTAAACGATGGGCATTTTGGTTCAATTTTCATTTTACTAGTTATTCTAAAATCATCTATTGGTTAATTGTTGCAATTGCTGGATTATCACTGGTGCTTTCTAGGGCATTAGATGGTATTTTTAATAAGCTATCTCTGATTTTTAATATTATTTTTGCTGGATTTTTGTGTAGTATTTTTATTTTATTGATTTTTGATGCGATCTATTTGCTCTGCAAAAAAAAATTAAAGCCTAACTTACTGCTTAGAATTGTTTATGTAAGCTTAGTTTTTTCACTATTTTATTACAGCCATGAAATGGCAGTTAGTCCGAAAACCGTTTATTATCAAGTAAAAATAGATAAACCTGCTCATGTTGAAAATCTGCGTATTGTGCAGCTTAGTGATATTCATATTAATGAATTAACTTCGAGTGGATTTATTCAGCAAATGATAGATAAAGTAAATCAATTAAATGCAGATTTTATTGTAATTACAGGTGATACATTAGATAAACGTTTGGCGCCCTTTACAGAACAAGGTTTTGATAAACAATTTCAGCAGTTAAAATCGAAACATGGTACCTACGTTATTTTCGGAAACCACGAATATTTAAATACTAGAAAACAAAATAATAGCGAAGAGGATATTATTAATGCTTTTAAGCAAGCAAAAATGAAGGTTTTAAAAGATGATATTGTATACCTTGATGATATAGGAATTACATTAATTGGGCGAGATGATTTTTCTTCTGTGCTTTATGATGTGAAAAGATCTACATTAGCTGAGTTGATGATGTTTGCAGATAAAAATACACCCGTTATTTTATTAGATCACCAACCCAAAGATCTTACTGAACCAGCAAATTTAGGTGTTGATTTAATGATCTCTGGGCATACTCATGCTGGGCAAATATTTCCAATTAACCTTATTGAAAAATTAACGTATAAAAACGCTTATGGTTTGTATCAAAATGAAGATAATAACTTTACTAGCATAGTAAGTAGTGGATATGGTTTTTGGGGACCACCTATTCGCTTAATGACTCGCTCTGAAATTGTGGTGATTGATGTTGTATTTAAAAAAAGTACACAATAAATAGATTTATCTAAATAGGAATTTTATTTTGTCTTATCAACTTATTGTTAATAATGATCAGCTAGCTGAGTTTTGTTCAAAAATCGAAAAAAGCTCAGCGATTGCATTAGATACAGAATTTGTACGTACGTGTACATTTTATCCACATTTAGGGCTATTGCAGGTCTTTGATGGAAAACATGCTGCATTAATTGATCCAATCACTATTAGCGATTGGCAAGATTTTTTAACGATCTTAAAAAATCCTAAAATTGAAAAGTATTTCCACTCGTGTAGTGAAGATATTGAGGTTTTTCTTCATTACTTTGGAATGGTGCCGACTCCTATTATTGATAGCCAAATATTGGCTTCTTTTTTAGATAATCCGTTAAGTTCTGGTTATGCCAGTTTAGTAAAAAAATATTTAGAAGTAGAGCTAGATAAAAGTGAAACTCGAACAGACTGGTTAAAACGACCATTAACCGAAAAACAGTGTGAGTACGCTATTAATGATGTGTTATATCTTTTTCCATTAGTAAACATTCTAAAATCACAATTAACCGAAAATGATTATTTGCAAGCCGCTTATCAAGAGTGCCAAATGGCGGTGGTTCGTAAATGTACAGTGATAGATCCAAACAACGCTTATCTAAATATTAAAAATAGTTGGCAATTGAAAGGGAAAAGTCTAGGTCAATTGTATAAATTAGCAAGTTGGCGATATAAATTGTCTAAAGAGCAAGATATCGCTTTAAATTTTGTTATACGCGAAGAAGTTTTGTGGAAAATAGCACGTTATTTACCGTCTTCATTAGCTGAACTTGATAAATTAGGGATGAAAGGTAAAGAAATTCGTTTATATGGGCAAAAAATTCTCGATATTTTATCTGAACCGATACCCGAGGTACCACTTATTCGTAGAATTAATACTTATCCCGATTTCAAGAAGATCTCGGATGAATTAAAAAAAGCGGCTCAAATCATTTCATCAAAAACAGGACTTAATCAAGATTTGTTGCTTTCACGCCGATTAATTAATCAATATATTAAATGGAAAATTGATAAAAAAGGTGACGTACCAGAAATACTAACTGGTTGGCGTCAACCCTTGTTTAGTGAATATTGTTTGTAATTTCAGTATACTATTTTTCAAAAGAGTTTAGGCTAGCTCGCTTAACATTGATTCAACAATTAAGGACGATTGTGTCGCTGCAAGTTTTAAAAATGACTGAAAATCCATTGCAGATTCATTATCACCATTATCTGAGATTGCTCTTACCACTACAAACGGTACCTTAAATAGCCAGCAGACATGCCCAATTGCTGCGGCTTCCATTTCTACCGCTATGGCATTTGGAAAGGTTTGTTTGATCCGTTCTAATGTATCTTTACCATTAATAAATGCATCACCACTACCAATTGATCCTTCAACTGCATTAACACCTTGTTTTTTTATACATGATTTGGCTAATGATTGATATTGTTGGCTTGCTTCAAATACAACAGGGCAACCGGACATTTGCCCTGGTTTATAACCAAAAGCGGTTAAATCGACATCATGATAAAATACGTCTTTTGATACGATAATGTCACCAATATTGAGTTCGGTTGAAAGTCCTCCAGCTGAACCCGTATTAATAACGGCATCAACCTTGTAATTATTTAATAATAATGTTGTGCTTGAAGCTGCGGCTACTTTACCAATGCCTGATTGAAGTAGAACGATTTCACAACCGGCAATTTGACCAAGATGAAAATCACAACCTAAATGGCGTTCAACTTGATAATGGGTAATTTTACTTTTTAAGATGGCAACTTCTTCTTCCATTGCAGCAATAATAGCGATTTTCATACGATCCTCTGGCTTAGTTTGGGTAACTTCTATTTAAGTGTGATATCATAATTGCAGAAGATTAGCTTGACAATATATGAATAAAACGGAGATAAAAATTGAAAACAATTTTTATTACAGGCTGTTCAAGTGGAATAGGACTTATTTCAGCCATTGCATTAAAAAAACGTGGTTATCGTGTTATTGCGTCTTGTCGCAAAAAGTCTGACCAGCAAAAATTAATTGAACAAGGATTTGAAACTGTATTACTTGATTTAGATAATCCTGATTCTGTTCATTTAGCCGCTAAAGAAGTGTTAACTATGACAGGCGGACAATTATATGCATTATTTAATAATGCCGGCTTTGGAGTATATGGGCGATTAGCAACAATTAGCCGAGAGCAGTTAGAGTCTCAATTCTCAACCAATTTCTTTGGTGTACATCAGTTAACTCAGTTACTACTTCCTGCAATGCTTGCAGAAAATGAAGGGCGTATTATACAAACCAGCTCAATTGTTGGCATTGTTGCCACTCCTGGTAGAGGAGCTTATTCAGCAAGTAAATATGCTTTAGAAGCATGGTCTGATGTACTAAGATTAGAATTAGCTAATACCAATATTAAAGTTAGTTTAATTGAACCGGGGCCATTAAAAACGTATTTTTCAAATAATGTTAATCAAATAGAAAAAGAAAATATTGTAAAAAATCCACCTATTGCCAAACGATTTACGTTACCGCCTGAGGCTGTGTTGCCTTACTTATTCCATGCACTTGAACATAAAAAACCCAAAATACGTTACAGGGTAACAAAAGTGACAAAAATAGCGGCTATTGCTAAACGTTTGCTTCCTGATAGATTAATGGATAGAATTTTAAAAAATAAATAATGAATCAAAGTATTCTTAGGACATAATATGCAAAATCAATTTATTTTTGATGTTAATGAACAAAATATTCAAGAGATTATAAAAAGATCTTCTCAATCCCCTGTGTTGTTTTATTTTTGGTCATCAAGAAGTCCCAATTATGAAGCAATGACTCAAACTTTAACTAAATTAGCTAATGAACATCATGGTCAATTTATTTTGGCAAGTGTTAATTGCGATGAAGAACAAATGCTGGCTGCTCAATTTGGTTTACGGGCGATTCCAACTGTTTATTTATTTCAAAATGGTCAACCTGTAGATGGCTTTCAAGGTCCTCAATCCGAAGAAACCATTAAAACTTTTTTAGAAAAAGTGCTACCAAATGAAGATGAGCTTAAATTAATTGAAGCTCAAAATTTATTTCATGAAGCTAAATATGAAGAAGCATTACCACTGTTACGGCAAACATGGAAATCACTAACCGATCATTTGGGTAAACCGAGAACCGATATTGCATTAATGCTAATAAAATCACAAATTGAACTTAAACAGCTAAGTGAAGCAAAAGAAGTGCTGGCAACTATTCCGTTACAAGATCAAGATTCAAGCTATCATGGATTACAAGCCGAAATTGAATTACTTGAACAAGCGGCTAATTCACCAGAACTACAACAATTACAGGCAGAATTTGCTCAACATCCTGATAACGTTGAACTAATGATTCAATTGTCTTCCCAATTAATGCATGTAGGACGTCATGAGGAAGCATTAGAGTTGTTATTCAAACCATTGACAAAAGATCTTAATGCTGGTGACGGGCAAGTGAAGAAAACATTACTCGATTTATTGGCGGCATTAGGAACAAGTAATCCGTTAGCTAGTAGTTATCGACGTAAATTGTATACTTTATTATATTAAGATTTATGAAATTTAATAAAGCGAAAGGATTCAACAATAAACTATTGTTGAATCCACTTTATTTAGTGTTCAATAATACGAGGAAAATCTTCGTTACTGCGTAATGTTAAGACTTCAACACCATTTTCAGTAACCAAGATTGTGTGTTCATATTGTGCAGAAAGCCCATGATCTTTGGTTTTAACCGTCCAGCCATCTTTCATGGTACGAGTACGCCAGTCACCAGTATTTACCATTGGTTCAATGGTAAAGGTCATTCCTGGTTTTAAAATTACACCGCCGTCATCAGCGTCATAATGTAAAACTTGAGGTTCGTCATGATAGACTTCACCAATACCATGACCACAATATTCACGAACTGAAGAAAAACCAAACTTATCGACATATTTTTGTATCGTTTTACCAATTTCCTTTAAACGAATGCCTGGTTTGATAATTTTAATCGCCTCGTAAAGGCTCTCTTGTGTAACTTGGCATAATTTTTCACCTGTGATAGTTGGCTTACCAGCAATGTACATTCTAGATGTATCGCCATGATAGCCATCTTTAATAACTGTCACATCAATATTTAGAATATCGCCATCTTTTAACTTTTTGTCAAAACTTGGAATACCATGACAAACCACATCATTAATTGAAATACAACTGGTGTGTTGATAACCATGATAACCAATATTAGCCGGAATAGCCTTTTGGACATTGACGATATGTTCATAACAGATCTTGTCTAGTTCACCTGTAGTAATACCAGGTTTAACATAAGGCTCTATCATTTCTAAAACTTCAGCAGCGAGTTTGCCTGCTATACGCATTTTTTCTATTTCAGCAGGGGTTTTTAACTTTATAGACATTAATTTTTTTCCTTTAATATTAATGGCAATATCCTATCATACAGCACTATTTCGTCAAATTATACCAGAGAATTAATTATACCTTTTTCTTATACTCCTATAATTTTTTGTAAAAAAGTTTCAGGAAAATATATGTTTTAGTATAAAATTCAAAACTATTATTATATTCGTTCGATATTCTGTATATAATTATACCCATTATAAAAAAGGCTTTAATCGCAATGCAATGTCACTTTTACCAACAAAAAAAGTGTTTATCTTGTCAATGGATTGAACATCCTTATCATGTACAACTGGCAGAAAAACAAAATAAGTTATTACAACAATTAATCCAATTTAAACCAAACAAGGTTGAAGAACCTTTTGCTAGTCATGAAACCGCTTTTCGTAATAAAGCAAAGATGGCAGTGTTAGGTAGTGTTGAAAAGCCCGTTTTAGGTATACAAACGGGGAATGAGGCCGTCGATTTATGCGATTGTCCTCTTTACTCAAACAGTATGCAAAATATCTTAAAACTTGTTCGAACTTTCATTCGTAAACAAGGGCTTATTCCTTATAATATTAATAAGCGTAAAGGGGAGTTGAAATTTGTTATAATTACTGAAAGTAAAATTGAGAGTACGAGCAACTTTATGTTGCGATTTGTTTTAAAATCATACAAGTTTGTTGCTAAAATAAATGATTCTATTAAACAATTACAAGACAAAATTCAAAACTTAGACGTAATCTCGATAAATATTCAACCAAATCATGCGGCTATTTTAGAAGGTGAAGAAGAAATAGTCTTAACTGATAATTCATTTCTTCCGATAACTTTAAATAACACTCCTCTTTTTATTAAACCTAAAAGCTTTTTTCAAACAAATCCATATGTTGCCAGCAGCCTTTATAAAACAGCAAGTGACTGGGTCACAGATTTACCTATTCATTCTATTTGGGATATGTTTTGTGGGGTAGGTGGTTTTGGGTTAAGTTGTGCTAACCTTGTTGCTGAGAAAAATATTAGCCTTACAGGTATTGAAATTAATTCAGACGCAATAGAGTGTGCAACTAAATCAGCAAAAAAATTAGGTTTTAAACAATTAAACTTCAAAGCATTTGACGCAACAAAATACGCTACAGCTCAAAAAAATGTACCTGATTTAGTTTTACTAAATCCCCCAAGACGAGGGGCTGGTAAAGTACTTATGCAGTATTTGAAACAAATGGCACCTAATTATATTATGTATTCAAGTTGTAACTTATTTTCATTAGTTGATGATTTAATGTTACTGCCAAATTATCAAATCCAAAAAGTACAATTATTTGATATGTTTCCGCATACTTCACATATGGAAGTATTAGTTTTATTGCAACGATTTTAAATAAAATAGATTTATGATAAATATTATATGTGCTATTTCCTATCCATGAAATAGCTGTTATTTTTTTAAGTTGCCATGTATTTAAGATCGAATTATTTGTAATAAAAATAGTAAATTATAGTTTTTAGGATTGCTATATTACGACGTATAATGCTTTTTATTCCAAATGTTGTCATAAATTAGCCCATCGCATAATTTTAAATTATGCTAATATAAATATCAAATAACTAAATTTTAAGGAAGCGCAAAATATGATTCCTGATGTCTCAAAAGCACTTAGTTGGTTAGAAAAACACTACACCATTTTACAAGGTATTCAACGTGGTATTGAACGAGAAACTTTACGTATTTTGCCTGATGGATCATTGTCAAAAACGCCATTTCCTTCAAAAATTGGTGCTGCGTTAACCCACCCTTGGATAACAACTGATTTTGCCGAATCAATGTTAGAATTTATCACGCCAGTTAATACTAATATTGATTATATGTTGACGTTTTTGCGCGATTTGCATCGTTATGCTAGCGTAAATATTGGTGATGAAATGATGTGGCCTTTAAGTATGCCTTGTTTTGTTGCAAACGAAAAAGATATTATTCTTGCTCAATATGGTACTTCTAATGAAGGTCGCTTTAAAACGATTTATCGTGAAGGATTGAAAAACCGCTATGGTGCAATGATGCAGACCATTTCAGGTGTTCACTATAATTTTTCACTACCAACTGCATTTTGGCAAGCAAGAGAAGGGGTTAAAAATACCGAAGAAGGCAAAGCTGTAATTTCTGAAGGTTATTTTACCTTAATACGAAATTATTATCGTTTTGGTTGGGTTATTCCTTATTTATTTGGTGCATCGCCATCAATGTGTTCTTCATTTATTCAAGATCCAGTTAAAGCACAAGCCTTTATTGAACAAACAAATGGCAATTGCTATTTGCCTTATGCAACTTCTTTAAGATTAAGTGATATTGGATACACCAATAATGCTCAAAAACAGCTTGGTATTACTTTTAACCATTTGGAGACATATGTAGAGGGACTAAAACGTGCAACATGCACAAAGTCTGCAGATTTTGCTAAGTTGGGAATTAAAGTGGATGGGTATTATCGCCAATTAAATGATAATGTATTACAGATTGAAAATGAGTTTTACGCACCTATTCGACCTAAACGAGTGCCAATGGCAGGGGAATCTCCATCGGATGCACTTTTGCGTGGTGGTATTGAGTATATCGAAGTAAGAGCATTAGATGTTAATCCATTTTCGCCAATAGGAATTACTGAAGATCAAATACGTTTTATAGATCTATTTTTAATTTGGTGTGCACTAGCACCAGCACCAGAGATGAGTAGTAAAGAACTTGAATGTGCTAAATTGAATTGGAATAGAGTTATAATAGAAGGGCGAAAACCAGGACTTGAGATTGGTATTGGCTGTGAAAGTAATCGAGAGCCATTATCTAAAGTTGGTCACGAATTATTTAAAGATTTGTTACGTGTTGCTGATGTTTTAGATCATCAAGATGATATGCAGCGTTATCGTAATGTTTGTGAACGTTTAGATTTAATGTTTGATCAACCAGAATTAACTTTATCAGCAAGAACGTTACAAGCAATAAGTGATTTAGGTACAGCTGAATTTGGTTTAGCTTTAGCAAATCAATATAAAAAACAACTTATGGTAGAACCTTTAGCATTATTAACTGAAGGTGATTTTGTACAACAACGCCATTTATCTATTGAGAAACAGATAAAGAAAGAGCAAGGAGATACTTTATCTTTTGATGAATATTTGGAAAAATTGAACGCCAAAAATGTTTAAAAAGCGCTGTTATACTTTACGTTATCAGGCAGATGACAAAGTTGAGTTAGTTTTACCTAATCAATCAATAGTAGTTAATACGCCATTAATTGATCAAACATCGTTTTCTATTTTAGTTTGGAATATTTTTAAACTAAAAAGGGCCGATTGCGTTGATATACTCAAAAACTATGTTGATAAGACTAAACTTATTTTGTTACAAGAAGCCCAAACAACATCGCCGTTACTAAATTTTATTTCACAGCACAATAAAATTGCAGATCATGTTCCAGCATATTGTTTTAATAATATTTATGCTGGAGTCATGACAATTTCAGATTCTTTGCCAATCTCACTTTTTTCTTTTAGAGAAAAAGAACCATTAATCCGTGTCCCTAAATCTGCTTTAATCACTATTTATCCAATTAGCAATTCCAAACAACAGTTATTAGTTGCTAATATTCATGCCGTAAATTTCAGTATTGGTGTGAAAGTTTATCGCCAGCAAATACACATGCTATTAAATCATATAAAAGAGCATACTGGTCCAGTGATTTTGGCGGGTGATTTTAATGCATGGAGTCGGCAACGATTAAATTTGTTGTATCATTTTGTTCGTTCAATTGAACTTAAGCCAGTTAATTTTTCAGTAGATGTTCGAAAGAGATTTATGGGCAGACCACTTGATTTTGTTTTTTATCGAGGATTACAACTTAATGCGGCTGAAATTATTAGCACAACCGCATCAGATCATAATCCTTTATTAGTAAATTTTAGATTGGATTCGCGTTGACAAGATTAATTGTCAACATATCACCTTCTTGAACTCTAGAATTCTTTAGATTATTCCATTGCAAGATATCGGTAATTTTTACACGATAATTTTGAGCTATAGAGTAGAGACTATCTCCTGCTTTAACAAGATAAACAATCTTTTTTACATTTTTGGAAAAACTATCCTTACTTACTATACTGTTATTTTTAATAAAACTTGTTCTAAATTCAAACGCCATATTAGAACGAGGAGTATCTTGTAAAAGTTCTGTAATTTCATTCACAACAAGATTTTCTGCTTGTAGCTTTTTGAATAAACTTTTAGCATGAGCATAAGGAACAAGCAAATGGAAAGGACCATTTACTGTTTGTTGCACATATCCAGCATTATAAGTAGCTAACTCATCAAGTGATAGTTCTGAGTATTTAGCAATTTTAGCAAGAGAAATATTCTTTGATATATCAATTCTAACGAGTGAATTTTCATAATTACAATCAGGTAATTTAATTCCATATCGTTTATTATTCTTAACAATATCAATAATTGCTAAAATTTTAGGCACATAGTGCATAGTTTCTGTTGGTAAGTCTAGCGACCAATAATTAATTGGTAAACCTTTAGCCTGATTTCTCTCAATGGCTTTTCTTACTCGACCTTCACCTGCATTATAAGCAGCCAAAGTTAATAGCCAATCACCATCAAAACGCTTATTTAAATTTTGTAAAAGTGAAATAGCTGAATTAGTCGATGCAATTAGATCTCGACGAGCATCAAACGAACTACTTCTCTGTAGTCCATACTCTTTAGCTGTAATAGGAACAAATTGCCATAATCCTGCAGCTTGAGCAGAGGATGTAGCAAGTGGGTCATAAGCGCTTTCAATAAGAGGAATTAAAGCTAGCTCCGCAGGTAAGTTATTTTTATGAAGCTGATTAATAATGTAATAAACATAAGGCTCTGAACGTAAGGCAACGGCTTCAAAACCTTTAGGATTACGTAATAATCGTTCTCTTTCCGCGCTAACTCGACTATTTTCTGGAACATTTGCTTCAATCTGATTCAGCATATATTGCCATGGATTTTGAGTGATAGATACATAATTACTGGAACTATTTGTATTATTAGCTGTGTTTTTTGAATACTTTATTCTAACAACAGGATTATATCGTGGTCCATGATGCTGACATGCGATTAAAAACAAACATAACGCTGTAAATATTAATAACTTTTTCATTAGTCCGTAAATTTTACCTAAATTAAGATTAGCATTATACCTAAAAAATATCTTTTTGGCTTCTAAAAAAAACAAACAATTCTAATTCATTATTAATTTTGAACTTATTTTGTAATTTAGTTTCATTACATCGTAAAAATAAATTAATTTTTTTTCGTCAGATAAATTAGACGGTAATGTTATTAATTTATTAGAAATCGAATCTAAATAGCTTTCGATATTTTTGTCATTGGGCAGCATTTGGGACGCAAATGCTAAATTTGATAAAGTATATTCATGACCTGCACAGATTAAAGTATCATTAGGCAGTTGTTTTAAATGTTTTAAAGAATTTAACATTTGTTCATGAGTACCTTCAAAAATCCTTCCACAACCGGCTGAAAATAAAGTATCCCCAGAAAATAAATAGGGTATGCAATAATATGCCAAATGACCAAAAGTGTGCCCTGGTACTTCTATAACTTCAAAACTAAAATCACCAATACAGACTTTATCTTGTTTGATAAGATAATTAATTGGTAAATTGATTTCACTTGGACCGTAAACATCAATATCTTGGTATTGAGCTTGTAATTGGTTTACTCCTCCAGTGTGATCAATATGGTGATGAGTAAGTAAAATTCCAAGGGGGATTAATTTATGTTTATTAATATAATTAATAACAGGTTCGGCTTCCCCAGGATCGATAATTATGGCTTGGTTATTGGTTAGAATCCAAATATAATTATCTTTTAAGGATGCAATGCTATGTAGTTTATACATTTTAATTTTTTAGCGTTAATTATAAATTATGTCGTTAAAAGCAAATAAACTTTTTAAAATTCCTAGATTACACCATGAAGTGCAATTCGTCTTAACTCCTTAGAATAAAAATCGGCAGGGCTTTTAAACTTATGCCGTTTTCTTGGGCGTGTGTTCAATAGATATTGTATTTTCTTTATCTGTTTGTCGTCAACTAATGAAATGGCCGCTGACTTAGGTATAAACTGACGTATTAAGCCATTGGTGTTTTCATTTG
>NZ_LZHR01000065.1:0-17071 GCF_001690675.1 Gilliamella sp. Occ4-3 | reverse complement strand
GAAAGGTGATTATAATACATAGCAATCTCCAAACTGTGGTGGTGCGAAGGTGCTAGTATAAATCACCTTTCTACTTTCTTCACTCCACCGTGTTTAAAATTGCACTTCATGTTTGAATCCAGGTATAATAGTTTTAAATTAAAACAGGAATAAAGCATGATTACTGTAAGTTATACACCGCAAATGGAAAAATGGTTGAAGTCGCTTAAAGATAAAACTGCAGCAGCTAAAATTAAAGTTCGAATTCGTCGCATGCAAGAAGGTAATTTTGGTGATGTTAAGCCTGTAGGCAGCGGTGTATCAGAAATGCGTATTCACTGTGGAAAAGGGTATAGGGTTTATTTTGTTAACCGCAATAATGAAATTGTTATTTTATTGTGTGGCGGTGACAAGGATACACAACAAACAGATATTAAAATTGCTAAAGAATTAGCAAATAAATGGGGTTAATTATGACTACAAAACTAAAAACTTTTGATGTGGTTGATTTTTTAAATACTGATGAAGAAATGCAAGAATATTTAAATGCCGCAATAGAAGAAGGAGACCCTAAATTTTTATTTATTGCACTTGGTGATATAGCTAGAGCTAAAAACATCAGTCAGCTTTCACGTGATACAGGTATAAGCCGTGAGGGTATTTATAAAGCGTTATCAGGTGAGGGGAATCCTACTTTTAATACAATCTTTAAAATTGTTCAAGCATTAGGTTTGCAAATGCAGTTTTCCTCACAAAAACATGCTGATTGTTGTTAACTGAGTATGGAAAATCTAATGTAGATATACAAAATAAAATCAAACTTAAAGCTCGCAATTGCGGGCTTTTTTTATGTCTGGAGAAAATTATGGCAGAAGAAATCACATCACTAAAGCTTAAGATTGATGTGCAAAGCGTCGATGAAGCGAATAAAAAACTAGATGATTTTAGTAAAAAGGCGGAGAGCGCGGCGTCTGCTACTGATGAGTTCGATAACTCACAACAAATTATCAAAAGCTCATTATCTCGAACAGCTAAAGAGGTTGACGAAGTTCATCAACGTATTGCCGAATATCGTAAAAGCCTTACAGCAAATACAAACTCAGCGAAAAAATTTGCTGAATCTAGCGATAGATTATATGTCGGTTTCCGAAATCAAATTGACAGTCTAAAAGATGTTAATACCGCCTCAAAAGAGCTTGCAAGAGTTAGAAAAATGCTTGCAAAAACTTATAAAGACGGTCAAATAGATATTCACAATTATAGTCAATTACTCTCAGATATCGCAATCAAGCAAAAAGAAGTAACGACTGCTGAAAACATTGCAAGCAAAGCGCGAACTGATTTTTTAAATAAATTAAAAGTGCAGGTTGCTACTCAGAATCTATCAAAAGAGCAGTTATTGCGATATCAAGCTGCACAACTTGGGGTTAGCTCATCTGCTGATGTTTATATTCGAAAACTAACGCAAGCAACGAAAGAAACCCAAAAATTAGGCACAGCGTCTTTAGCTACTAAGCACCAGTTAGCTACAATGACGACACAGATGATGCGAGGGAATTTCACAGGTCTACAAACTTCTAGTATGTCTATGATCATGAAAAATGGCATAGGCAATACTTTTAGCACGCTGTTAACCTCGTTGAATCCCGTTAACATCGGTATTTCAGCAATGGTTGGCTTGCTCGGTAGCATGATACCAAAGCTTTTTGAAACCGAAAGCGCTACTGATAAATTAGCAGCGGCGCAAGATCGTTTAAATAAAGTATTGAACACAGACAAAAAAACTGGTTTTACTTTCTTGTCTGACGATATGATGCAATTGCTTAAGAAAAATAAACCACTTGTTAGAGCGCTATTAAAATCAAGTGAAGAAGATGTTGAGAAATCAGTTTCAAGTATTAAAACTAAATTACAAGATAGTATTAAAAGTGTTACTGACGGTTTTTCTGATTTTGCTAGATCGGCTAATTCGATGGGGTTATCAGCGGAATCAACTTTAGATTCAGTGTTGAGTTATATACATAAGCTTAAAACGGAAGGCGCAGTTGGAGCTGATGAACTTTACAGCATTGAAAGCAAGATTAGTAAATTATCAGAATATTTTGACATAACAAAAGAAGGTGCTCAAGACGTGCTTGAGCAATTATCAGAGATAAAATCTGAAACCGATTCAGTAAAAACGGAAGAAAAAGTAACTCAGCTTATTAATAGATTGAGTGAATTATATGCGAAGTCGAACGGTGGTAATGAAAAATTCAAATCTTTGATAGACGGGTTGGTTGAAATAGCAAAATCAGCGGATAAAGCATCAGCACAACTACAATTTTTGCAGTTCATCAGCGGAAACGCAGACAAAGCAACAGACCCGAAAAAAAGTCCGTTTTACCAGTACTCACAAATGATAATGACGCGTAGCGAGCGTGCAAAAGCTGAAATTGAGGAGATGAACAGAAAGGCTGATGAAGCTAACAAAATATATAAACCGGGCGATGACAATTATGTAACTGATGAAAAGAGAAGAAAAGCTGCGGCAAAGATTAGAGCTAACAACGCCGAAAAAACAAGCTCAGCAACCAATTTATTACGCACATCACAACAGCAAGAAATCAGCTTAAAAAGTCAGCTTCAAGCACTTCGGGAACAGAGCTTGACGGTTAACACAATCACATCGGAGCGCAAAAAGTACTTTGATTTACAAGCTCAGATTCAAACGCTAGAAAGTACTGGCAATAAAGCAAGAATGTCAGCGCATGAAAAGTATGTACTTGCACATAAAGATGCTTTACTTGCTCAGTTTGCTAAAAATGCAGCTATTAGTGAAGAAATTGCACAATACGAAACAGCGACTAAAGCACTTCAAAAAATGCAAGAGTACACAACAAACTTATCTGCAAAATCTAAAGCTAGCCAAGCTACGTTCGGCATGACGTCAAAAAATGCGAATCGCTACAATGAAATGTCAGAGCTTGACGCTCAGCGTGATATTGCTTTAAAAGGCACTAGTAATCCTACAGAAATAACAAAAATCACCGAGGAATATAACAAGGCAAAACAAGCGCTACAACAAAGTTGGCAGCAGGAAGACATTAATCAAACCGATTGGTTCGCAGGGCTAAAAGTGGGTATTAATGAATTTTCAGATGCTTCACAGAACATGTTTGATGCGTTTCGTGATTTAGGACAACAAACCATGAGTTCTGTTAGCCACTCATTAACTGAATTTGTTACGACTGGGAAAATGAGCTTTAAAAGCCTTACTAAGTCAATTCTCACCAACATTATCGAAATTATCAATAAGTTACTAGTTGCTCAAACTATCCAATCAGCCATGGGCTGGATGGGCTTTGGCGGAGGTGGTGCTGGTGCAGCAACGGGAGGGCTACAGCAAGCTTATAACGGTGGATTGATTAGAGGTTACGCAACTGGTGGGGATGTTAGATACAGCATTAACTCGTGCGGTTTTACAGGGCGGGGTAATAAGTATGAACCAGCAGGTATTGTTCACAAGGGCGAATTCGTATTCACCAAAGAAGCGACAAAGCGTTTAGGCGTTGGCAATCTTTACGCGCTGATGAACGACGCTCAAAGAGGATACGCAAATGGAGGCGCAGTTAATCTTGGTCCTGCTTCACCAATTGCTTTTACTCGTAAATCTAATAAATCATCAAGCGCTATAAATGTTAATACTAATGTGACATTAAACATGGAATCTAATAGTGAATCAGGGGCGACTAACTCAAGCATTGATTCAAATTCTATTGAAAGTCAAGCTGCTGCAATAATTGATCGGCGCGTAAATGAAACGATAAAAAAACTTGTTTCACCGGGCGGTGATTTATATAACCTGATGCGCGCAAGATAGGTATTAGGAGGAGGAAATGACAATAGATGTTTTTAAATGGAAAACAATGGGCAATCCGAAACATACAGATTCATCAAACATTAACGAAGCTGGATTTGGTGACGGATATGTCCAGTTATCCAGTAATGGTATTAATAATACAAGTGAGACTTGGGACTTAACTTATACAGGATGCATCAATGAAATAAAAGAGGTTCGTGATTTTTTAAACTCGCACATCATAAAGTCGTTTAAGTGGAAAAATCCGTACGGCGAAGAAAAATTGTATCGAGTTGTGAATAAATCTATCGAATCCGAATTTGTTGGCGGCAGAGTTGTTTCATTATCATTCAAATTTATTCAAGCTTATTCACCTTGATTAAAAACTGGTCAGCAAAGACATTGATTTTATTAAAGTTTTTCCGGTGTTTTTTGATGGCAATTCTATAACCCTTTTTTTAACTTGCTTTATAATTCATTGAAAAATATAGATTAATTTCAGTGCTAGAAAAAAGGGTTATTTTTGGAAAAATGGCTAAATTTTAGTTAAAACAAAAGGCTATGTTTGATATAATCTAGATTACCGCTGCATAAGCGGTTTAGAAAATTAAGACTTTATCGTTAGATTTACGAACATTGTTCACCGCCGAGTAGGCGAACAAACCACCTGCGGGTGGTTTTTTATTAGCAGTTGTATGGCGCTTAATAACCAAAATAATTAACGCACTCTATTTTGTGCCGCCAATTCATTAATAGCAGCTTCTGCCAAAAAATTACTCCGATCCTTATAAAAGGAATTCGGCGCTTTAACTGCGTTATCTATTCTATCGATAAGAATATCGGGTAATGTGATATTAATTCTTTTTTGTTTTCCAACAAATGATGATAAATCAACATCGATAATTACCCACGTATCGCAATGAGCATACTCATCGTTATTTTTATACGAAACATGATCGTTGTGAATATCTTTAACATCATAATCGCCTGATTCGATCATGTCTTGAACTGTTAACAAAATAGCTTCAGTTGCCATTGCTGGAATATCACTTTCTTTATCAGCAGCAGAATAACAATCATATTTATCATTGCATAACGCAGGCACGACAATGCCGTAAGCTGTATTGCTATCGTTCGGTGTTTCAATGCCAAGAGTAAAAAACATAATACCTCCAAAAGTTGGCGGGCTATAAAAGCCCCGCCGATTTTTTGATTGATCTTACTGTGCCAACCGGTAAATCTGATTTTGGATGAGGAACTGGAAACGTTTTATTAGTTATCGGTGAGTAAAACATATGATGACTACCTCTAACTCTTTTCAGAATACACCCTGCACTGGTAAGTTCTTTTATCAGGTCAGTTGATTTCATGTTTACCTCCTAACCTGAAAATAATTATACACACATACACACAAACAGCAAGTAAAAATACAAGTAAAAATACAAGTAAAAATACAAGTAAAAATACAAGTAAAAACACAAATAAATTAGTTTAATCATCTGGAGAAACTATGCCAATAACACAAGATTTACAAACACTTGAGGGTAACCAGCTTATACAACTAATAGAGGTGGATGGTACAAAGTTTGGTCTTGATGAAGTGCTGAGATTTCATGCTCATAATATTTCGCCTGACGGTTGGGCGTCATTTGCCGCTGAGAATTTACCATCAATAAAATGGCAAGGTAAAGAATATTTACCGTATCCATATGAGTTAAAAGACATTGAATTAAGTAGCACTGGCTCACAGCCAACACCAAGGTTATCAGTTGGCAATATAGACGGTAGGGTAACTCGGCTTTGTATTGATTATGATGATTTGGTCCAAGCAAAAGTCAAAATCCACACGACAATGGCTAAGTACCTTGATGCGGATAATTGGCTTAATGGAAACCCCACCGCTGACCCAACTCAAGAGCGAGTTCAGCTATTTTTTATCAATAACAAACGAGAAGAAACAAAAGCGACCGTTGAGTTTGAATTATGTTCACCTTTTGACATACAAAACCTTAAATTACCAACACGGCAAATAACAACGGTTTGTACTTGGTGTATGCGCGGTTGTTATAGAACAGGGACAGGGTGCGACTATGCAGGCAATAAGTACTTCACTAAAGATGGCATAGAGACGGATGACCCTGCTAAAGATCAATGCGGTGGCTTGTTAAAGGATTGTAAAGCTCGCCATGGCAATAATCCTCTCCCTTTTGGTGGTTTCCCTGCAGCGAATTTACAAGGTAAATGATATGAGACAAAAATTATTAGATGCTATAAAAAAACATGTTGATAGTGAATATCCTAACGAGGCGTGCGGTCTGATTGTGGATACGGGTAAAACTCAAAAATATATACCATGTAAAAACATATCAGACAATCCCAAAGAGCATTTTTTAATCTCACCTGATGAACAACTGGAAGCCGAGAAACAGGGTGAAATCATTATGATTATTCACTCTCACCCTGATGTGGTATCACTTGTCCCGTCAGAATTTGATCGTATTCAATGCGACTATTCAGGCCTTGAATGGGGAATTATGTCTGTCCCTGACGGTGATTTTTGCACAATATCACCGCGTGTAAATCGGGATTATACGGGGCGTCAATGGCTGCTAGGGTATGCTGATTGTTGGGCACTTATTATGGATTACTATAAACGAGAGTATAACATAAGCCTAAAGAACTATTCTGTTACTCGCGAATGGTGGGAGAGTGGAGATGAAAATATTTATGATGAAAATTGGCAATCAGAGGGGTTTGTTGAGGTGGAGCTCGAAGACATGAAGATTGGCGACATCATTATGATGCGAATTGGTGCACAGGTTACAAACCATGCCGCTATCTATGTAGGTGACAATCTTATTCTTCATCATCTTTATGGCCAATTATCATCAAGAACACCATACGGTAAATATTTTAGAGATAGAACCGTTCGAATAGTACGACACAAGGAGTTATTTAATGCTGAGTAATGTAACGTTTAAAGGCGCAATGGCTAAGCAATTTGGCAAGAATCATCAATACGATGTGCAAGATATTAAAGAAGTGTTAAGAGCGTTATGCGCAACGATAAAAGGCTTTGAAAAATACATGAGTTCAGCGCATATGAAAGGTGTCAAATTTGCTTTTTTTGTTGACGGCAAAAACATTGGTATTGATGAGTTTGATATTAATGCAAGTGGTAAAAATTACATGATCATGCCTGTAGCTCAAGGCTCTAAAAGTGGCGGAATGCTACAAATTATTATTGGTGCTATTGCGTTAGTGGCTGCATTTTTTACGGCAGGTGCGTCACTGGCGGCGTGGGGAGCAGCGATGGCTGCCACAACGGTTACTGCAACATCGATTTTAACAGGAATCGGTATTAGCATGATGCTTGGCGGGGTTGTTCAATTGCTCACACCTCAGCCGAAATTTAACGCTGGCGGTTCATCTAGCGCAGAAAACAAGCCCAATTATGGATTTGGTGCGCCAGTTAATACCAACGCGGTGGGTTATCCTGTAGCTATTTTGCTAGGTGAGCGTGAAATTGGTGGTGCAGTAATTAATGCTGGTATTTATTCAGAAGATCAACAATAGGTGAATTATGCACTTGATAGAAGGTCAAAAAGGCGGAGGTAAAAAACCGCACAAGCCGTATGAGCAACCAGATAACTTACTTTCAACAGCCAAGCTTAAAGCATTGATTGCATTAAGTGAGGGTGAGATTCAAGGTGATATTACAGAACAAAATATTTATATTGATAACACACCGCTAGCTAATGTCGATGGTTCACGTAATTTTAATGGTGTTATTTGGGAGTTTCGTAATGGATCACAAACTCAAGAATATATTAAAGGCATCCCTGAGATAAGTAATGAACTGCGGGCAAATTATATAGTAAAGGCCAATAAACCTTGGGTTCGCTCATTTTCTAACTTAGATTTAGATGCAATTAGAATTAAGTTGAGTTTGCCTACTCATGTTGAATATAAAGAAAATGGCGATATGGTTGGTACAGTCACAAAGTATGCAATTGATCTATCAACGGATGGCAGTGCTTTTGAAACGGTTGTGAATGCGGAATTTAATGGTAAGACTACATCTGAATATCAACGAGATCATCGCATAAATCTGCCAAGTGCGGTAAATGGTTGGGCTATTCGAGTAAGACGATTAACGCCAGATTCTAACTCTAATAGTAAATTAATTAACGCATTTGCTGTATCTTCTTACGCAGAAGTGATTGATAGTAAGTTACGATATCCAAATACTGCCTTGCTTTACATTGAGCTTGATGCTAGTCAATTTAACGGAGCCGTGCCCAAAATCAGTTGTAAGCTAAAAGGAAAACTTGTTCAAGTTCCAGATAATTACGATCCAGTTAGCCGAACATATTCAGGAGTTTGGCAAGGTGGCTTTAAAATGGCTTACACGAATAATCCTGCTTGGCTGGCTTATTATTTAATGCGTGATGAGATAGCTGGCATGGGATTACGAATTGATTCTACCATGCTAGATAAATGGTCTATCTATCAACTAGGGCAATACTGCGATCAAATGGTTTCGGATGGAAAAGGAGGCAAAGAGCCACGTTTTGCTTGTAATGAGTATATACAAAGCCAAGAAGATGCTTACACAGTACTTAAAGACTTGGTGGCGTCATTTCGTGGGATAATTTTTTGGGGTAATGACCAGATTTGTTTAACGGCTGACATGCCACAAGACGAGCCTGATTTCATCTATCATCCATCTAACGTTATCGGTGATTTTGCATATTCAGGTGGTTCATATAAAAATAGATATACTTCGTGCTTAGTTGCTTATTCTGACCCTAATAATCATTATTGTGATGATGTAGAAGCTGTATGGGACTATGATTTAATGCGTCGATACGATGTTAATGTGATGAAATTAACTGCGATCGGTTGTACATCACAAGCAGAAGCCCAAAGGAGGGGGCGTTGGGCATTACTTTCCAATGCGAAAGATGAAGTAATCACCTTTACTGTTGGCTTGGATGGGTATATCCCCATGCCTGCGCGAATTATTGGCGTAGCCGATCCGTCCCGTTCAGGTAAAGAAAACGGTGGGCGAATTCATGCCGTTTCTGGGCGAAAAATAACGCTAGATAGAGCTGTTGATTATGGCGCAGGCGATCGACTAGTAATTAACTTACCTGACGGAACAGCACAGAGCAGAACCATTAAAGCAATTAGCGCAGATAAAAAAACAATTACGGTTTCTGCTAATTATAAAATTGAACCCGTGGCTGGTGCAGTTTGGTGTATAGATAGTGATAATATTGCAATTCAATATTTTAGAGTGACATCAATATCGGCAACTGAAAAAGGTCAATTTACAATAACGGCTATCCAGCACGATCCTGATAAATTCAAATATATTGATGAGGGTATTCGGATTGAGTCAAAACCTATTACCGTTACTCCACCAAGTTCAATTTCTACCCCCAAAAATATTGTTGTTTCCGAAAGTAGCTACATCTCTCAAGGATTGTCAATTGCCTCTTTAAATGCAACATGGGATACGGTGGAAGGAGCAACAAACTACGTTGCGCAATGGCGAAAAGATAATTCAGCTTGGATTAATGTTGGTCGTACAAACGGCACAAATTTTACTGTTGAGGGGGTTTATTCAGGTGTCTATGAAGTTCGTGTAAGAGCTGTTAATGCAATTGACGTATCTTCACCTTGGGCATATTCACAAGCGACTTCAATTAAAGGTAAGGTTGGTAAACCAGACAAACCAATTGGGTTTACAGCTAGTGATGACGTTGTTTTTGGCGTTGATTTAAAGTGGTCGTTTCCTGACGGTAGCGGTGACACAAGTCATACTGAAATCCAATACTCTACTAATGAGAGTGAAGAAAAGGCGCTATTGTTAAGTAATGTTACGTATCCAAGTTGTAGTTATTCACAAACAGGATTATCAATTGGTCAAGTGTTTTTCTACCGTGCTCGATTGATTGATAAGATCGGAAACGTTAGCGACTGGACAGAATGGGTGAGGGGGATTTCTAGTACAAATACTAACGATTTAACCGATCATATTTTTGATGAAATCAAAGAAACCGATGCTTGGAACTCTCTTATTGATTCAGTTGATAATGCGGCGATTAGTTCAATAGAAAACGCAAAGGCGATCATTGAAAATGCGTTAGCTAATGATACCGAAACACGCCGTCGCAGAGTTGAAAATGGTAGCTTATCGGCTGAAATCAAAGAAACCAATCATGCATTGTTAACTGAAAAAGAGGCGACAGCAATTGCATTACGTGAGTTAAACTCTAAATACGGTGATGTTAGTAGTAATTTAACAGAGCTTAAAAAAACCACCGCGGAACAAAATTCAGCTACAGCACAAGCCATTCAATCCATCAACACTAAAGTGGGGGACGTATCTACGTCAATTTCAGATGTAAGCCAAACTGTAAATAATCTCAATGGCAAAATTTCAGCTCACAGAACCATGAAAATTCAGGTTGATAATAAAGGTCAACAGTATGTTGCAGGTATGACAATGGGGGTTGAAAATACCGAAACTGGTATGCAATCTAATGTCATATTTCTTGCTGATAAATTTATGATTATGAATCAAGCTAATGGCACACCAGTACCAGCGTTTATCATTAAAGACGGCAATGTCATCATGAACGGAGCAATTATTGGTAAAGCTTCATTAAATTTTACAACAATTTCGGATACGATTCAATCTGAAAACTATGTTCCGGGAAAGTCAGGGTGGCGGTTATTTAAAGATGGTAATTTTGAGATAAATAGCTCATTTCTTGGAGGCGGAAGAATTGAATTAAACGGCAGTGGATTAGCCGTCTTTGATGAAAGAAATGTACTGAGAGTAAAACTAGGTAAATTGTGAGGTAAAAGTGTCAAGTTACGGCTTAAAGATTTTTAGTGCTGATGGACCTGATATTATATTAGATTCATCTCACACTATGTGTTGTATTTTAGGGATATGTAGTGTTGAGCAACACCAAACAGGCATTTATGTTCCAGATGGGTATCAGTATTATGTGCATTTAACAAACGGCTCTGGTTATAATGTTGACTTTGAGATGGATGAAGACGGTACCAATATTTGGGTTTGTGGTGCATTTGATTCACGCAGTTATCTAGACAATAATCGACAAGTTATTTTGGTAAATGGCCCAAACGCGTGGGGGTATGGTGGTGATAGCGGTAGTGGGTATAACCAACTATGTATAATAGTTGGTTATCCGATGCATAATCCGGTTTCTGGAATAGGTATTTCATTTACAGGTCAAAATAACTTTTTTTCCATCAATCAAGCATCATTATGTGCTCCCGTGGTATTTAAGGGAGACATTACAATATCAGCTAAAGATGGTTGGCGACCAAGCAATATTAATCCTCACCTGAATTTCAACAATTGTGCAGTCTTTGTTTATAGTGACAAACAAAATACTTCAATCGGAATCGGATTTAATCGTGATTTTTATGAACATGCTTTATTTGCTCATAATAAAGATGGTGTAAGATTAAATTATGATATTTCCATAAAAGTAGTTGTTTTTGCAAAACAAAAAACAATAAATACCCTGTCAAAATACGGGATGAGGATTTATAATTCATATGGGGAAACAGTATGTGATTCAACATCAGGGCTTTTAATTAATCCACAGCTATACAGTTTTGGATCTGTTAGCCATGGTGAATTCGTCAGTATACCTAATATTAGACGCCCCATGTTCATCCCGACATCAATTGGCGGTTATGCGAGTTTCGATAAATACAGTGGCGTCACAAAGCAAGTTGGCTTTGCTTCAAATGGATTTAGCCTAGCACCATCTTATATAAATCACGAAAATTATGAATGGACCCACCCATTTAATGGAAAATTTACTTCAAACTTTCCGTTAATGATTTTAGACGCTGAAAATTATTTTAAATTTTAAAAATGGAGCAATGATGAAAAAAATAATATTACTATTCATGTTGTTATTTTCTGGCGATTCGTATTCTGAAAATTTAAATTGCAATGCAATTTATAAAGAAAAAATATTAGGGGGAGCAATAAAAAGTTTTGAAATTAGTAAAGTTAGAAAAATGAATGACAATCACTATGATTTAAGGCTTAAATTGACTGGTTCCATACGACAAAAATTAGATAGTTTCCCGACTGAGAAAACTCATACTTTAATTGATATCAAATGCGCAAACGCCGAAAAAGAAAAGCAATTAAAGGGATTGTTAAAATTATAATTCAATTTATTCAATAAAACCGCTCATGTAGCGGTTTTTTTATATTTAAAATTTGAGGAAAATTATGTCTTGGTACAAAACAGGCACGGTAAACGTAACAGATAACAGCAAAATAGTAACTGGGATTAACACTAAATGGACTAATCCATTAATAGGCATTTGTTCTGGACAAATGTTGATACTACAAACATCAAATACAATAGAAATTTATGAGATTGCATCAGTTCAGTCAGATACACAGCTAACACTAGCAAAGGATTATAGCGGAGCAAGTAAAACAGGTGTTAAGTATGAAATACCAACATCGCCCAAAGTTTCTATCGAAGCTTTAGCATTACGTGTATCTGAAATGTTGAATTATTATCAAATCCAACTGGACGCTTGGCAAACCTTATTAACGGGTGATGGAGAGGTAACATTAACAGCACCAGATGGACAAATTGTCACTATAAAATCTCAATATTCAATACAAAAAGAGTTAATAAAACTGGTTGAACAAGGTAAAGTTTTTGCACAATCAGCAAGCGAATCAGCAACAACAGCAACTAATGCTAACTCATCAGCTAAATCGTATTCAGATTCAGCAAAATCATATGCAGATAGTGCGAGTTCATCAGCTACAGAGTCACGTAACTCAGCAGAGCAATCTAGTAATAGCGCAAATGTCGCTGTCTCATCTGAGCGCAATGCTAGAACATCTGAACAAAATGCTAAAAAATCAGCAGATGATGCTAAAAATTGGGCGTCTACTATCGATAATTCAAATTTTATCAAAAAAACAGGTGAAGAAAACCAGTCAATTAATGGCTCGATAGATGTTAAAAAATTAACTGAACAAGGGCAACGTGTTTACTCGCCGAATAATAAACCAACCGCTGATGATATTGGTACTGTTCCAGCCATTAAAGAGGTTGTTAACGACTCACCTATTTACAAGGTGGGTGCTCACATAGTTGTAAAAGACATGATTGGCGACCAACGATTAATGCCGTTTCGTCGTGATGAACTGCCTTTTGGTTGGTATTTTCGCAACGGTGATAATTTTCTTTTAGATTCACCACATGGGCGAGCTTTAAATAGTTTGTCAGCTAATTATAAAAACGATCATCGCATTACGATAAAAACAATTAACGGTAAACAATACATTAATGTACCAACAGCATTTGCACCCGACGGTCGAGGTTATTTTGAGCGTGCAGTAAATGGAATCAACAGGCAAGTTGGTAGCACTGAAGATGATGCGATTCGTAATATTTATGGTCAACAAGGCGTTAGGGGCGGAGTTGATGCATCAATAGATATAAACGGTGGTTTTACTCCATATACATATGTATTTAGTTATTCTAGGGGAGTGGGCAAACAAGCGATAGTTGTTCAAGATTATAATTCTTTGGCTGAATCCGTCATCTCAACATTTGATGCATCACGCATAGTACCTACGGCTCACGAAAATAGACCTCTCAATATCGGTATGACACCTGTAATTTATTTAGGAGTTTAATATGATTAATTATTATTTTGATAACACAAATGAACTAAGACCGTTTACACATAAATTAGAAGCTAATGATGATACATTACCGCCAGACAATGCGTTACGTATCGCTCCTGAGTTCAAAGATGGATATTGTCCGTGTATGCAAAACGGTGCCTGGGTGTTAGTTGAGGACAATAGGGATAAAACCGTTTATAACATTGAAACAAAAGAAGCAAAAAAAATCGATTATCTCGGTAAAATCAAGAGTGGGTTTACTGAGCTAAAACCGTTCGAGTTTTGTAAATGGAGCGGAAAAAAATGGGTATTAGATGAAGATGCAAAAAATGAACATATCATCAAAAATAATCAAAATTTAAAAAACGCATTACTCAACGAAGCTAACGAAAAAATAGCTATTTTGCAAGATATTATCGATTTAGATATGCAAGAAGCCGACGAAGAAGCGCAGTTAAAAGCGTGGAAAAAATATCGAATCTTGTTAATGCGTGTTGATGCGTCAGATGTTAATGCTGTGTTTCCTGTAAAACCTGAATAATCAAAACACACTATCAATCTTCAACTTAGACTTCTTAGCACTTGAATTTAGTATTAATACAATCCCAATAATTTGTTGAATAAATCTTTCCTATTTAGATAACTTAAATTATAATCGCTCAAAGTTAACAACGTGAGTTGTGGATAATCTTCTAACAAAAAGGTTGCATATTATGACAAATTTAACGTGCTTTGATGTAGCAAACTACATTCTTTCATTAAATGATAACGATGCTGGTGACCTTATTTCGAATTTGAAGCTACAAAAACTGGTTTATTACACTCAAGGCTTTTCTTTAGCGATCTTGGGTAAACCGTTATTTAATGAAAAAATAGAAGCATGGATGCACGGACCTGTTATTCCCGATCTATACCATAAGTACAAGAGTTTTGGTTCAGGAGCAATAGATACAGATAATCTTGATATTGATTTTAGTAAATTTTCTGAAGATGAAAAAAATTTAATTCAAGATGTATTTAATATGTACGGACAATACTCAGCATGGAAATTACGAAATTTAACGCATGAAGAGCCAACATGGATTGGTGCATATGGTAGAAGTAATTCTACAGAAATTTCCTTAGATAGTATGAGAAAATACTTTTTAACGCAAATAGAGAATTAACTTTTTGTTCATGGCTAAAATAAAGCACCCAAACAAACAAGATAATTCAAGAATAAAACCAAGAGAAAATGAAAAGGTTTCTACAAACACTTTTACACCTATATTTTCATTTGAGCACATGATAGACAAGTGTCATTGTGTGGATTGTTGTGAAAACGATGATTTAGTTGCATTGGTCAAGAGAATAAGATTATTGAGCAAAATAACGTGGAATCAAATACTTTCATCTTCCAGACATAAATTAGGGTGTGAAAAGATTGCTAGGGATTCAATTAACGAAAAAATTCCAACAAAATTACATGGTCAGGAAGGTATTAATTTTTTGTCTTTAAGATTTAATGGAATGAAGCCGATGATTGGATTTAGAGAAGATCGTATATTTCACATAATTTGGATTGATTTTGATTTTAAAGTTTATAAGCATGAATAAATCATCATAGTTAACTTATCAAACAGGCCAAACTCCATTCTCAATCTTCAACTTACAATACTCAACAGCGTCATGTAGCATCACAAAATCGGCGATATCGTATAGTGTTTTCTGCGTTTGATAGAACACGTAATTGTGTTCGTCGTCGCTGTTGATAATGTAGCATTCGCCCGTAATTTCTATTTCGTAATCATCGGGCGTTTGGCGTATGTAAATTGGTAGCGTGTAGTTTATTGTTATCATGATAAGTAAAGTGTGAACTTTTTAGAGGGTATTTTATATTGATTGTATTTTGATGTGAAATAGTGATGAAAAAATCAATGTTATGATGTATAATTAGCGCGTCAAGATTCCAATGCAAGCCCTCGATTATTTCACGGTATAGAGGGTTTTGTTTTATAAAATACACTAAAAATCTTTGAAGGTATTTTTGACGGTATTTTAAAGTGTTCAGTATTAAATATTCATATTGTTCAATTGGTTAATTTTTTGGTTCGATTCCTGCTGGGGTCGAAATTATACCGTTCAATAAAATTCAAAACCTATTTAACTTCTTGCAATTCACTAGTACTACACTTAAGCGTGATGTGTAATCGATCGAATTGATCCATCGAATCAATTTCCCAGCAACTTTTCATGGTTGTAGCGATTTTTTTTATTAGATTTACTTCACCATAATTGTAATCACAACTGACCCAACTACCTCCTTGGTCGTAAGTGGTGTTTACGCTCCAGGTTGTTTGATGTTCTTTGCCATCAATGATACCAGCATCTGGTTTTTGCTGGATTTTTTTAGCGGGGTTGTCAGAATAGACGCCAAAGCCATCAAGCAATAATAACGCATCTTTCTTTTCAGAAACCATCCAATCGTCAGGTAGATTATCAATATCTAAATGAGCAGATTTAATTGTTATTGAGCTTGGGCAAATTATTTCGTTGGCTTGAGCAGAGGGTAAAGCACTAATCGAAGCTAAAAAGAAAATACTAAGGTTGATTATTTTATATTTCATGGATAGATCCAGATAAAGCGTTGATTGTGCAATTATGCCAATGTTATCAATTACGTCAAGTGTAAAAAAGAAGATATTACTCAGTTTTTTAAAGATATTTAGTATGTTATGGTAGATTTATAGGTGGCTCGTTTTTTAAACTAATAGTGATAAAAATCAGACAGAAAACTTATTGATTTTGTTGATTTCTTTGTTTGGCTATTTTTAGTAAATTAAGGGTTTATATAGCGAATATACCATCAATCCCTTAAGCTTAAGTGATTATTGGCATGATAGTGGTTTACACTTGTTAACAATTAAACTTAGCTTGCCTAGTAATCAATTTTTGTCCGTATAAATCGATAATCACCAACAAATATAACCAACCTTCACTTATTTTAATATAAGCGATATCAGTTATTTATATTGCATTAGGCTTATAAGGTTAAATTGTCAATCTAACGTATTGGGAACGATATTATTATGGATGCTGGTATTTATGTCATGGTTGACTTCGTAATCTAAATTGTTGCAAAACATGGCTAATATGAAACTTGATAGTCTATATCTCTGGCATCATGAGGCGACTCTGCTTACTCAAACTTGCCTTATGGTGCCAATACTGCTTTTTGATATACTCGAATTTTACTGATTTAATACGGCATTTTAGCCAGACATAATAACCTGATGTACTGACGCCAAGTAATTGACACACCTTGGTTATGAAATAGGTTATTAAATGATTTTTTATTTAGGTGAGCTTCAGCGACTTGGATTTTGGTTTTAGGGTGTTTCCAAAAAACAGGAAACTTATGTTGTTGTGACATATTTGTGCCGTAAATAATGTAAAGTAAACTAAAAAATAGTGAATAAGTATACAGTAATCGAATTAGCTAACATCTTCTTTTATTAATTTATAATAAATTAAAATAATAC
>NZ_LZHR01000064.1:0-11230 GCF_001690675.1 Gilliamella sp. Occ4-3 | reverse complement strand
AAACCTGCATTAGTTTTATATTTTAAAGAGGTTAATCCTATGCCAATTAGAGAATACCGATGGGATGAATATTTACCATTATTGAATAATAAAACCTAACTTATCATACTTAAACAAAGTGAAAAGTGTCGGGAAAAGCAATAACTGAAAGTTTTTCATATTTTGGAATATAATAAATTTGCCAACAAATAGCCTAAAGCGTAAAATGCCCATCCTATTTTGCTTAACCTATTACTTATAAGTAATACTGACCTGAAATCAGAGGCATTTTTAATGACAAATTTATATGCAAAACCAGAATTACTTTCTCCTGCCGGTTCTTTAAAAAATATGCGTTATGCTTTCGCATATGGTGCAGATGCTGTTTATGCCGGCCAACCGCGATATAGTTTACGAGTTCGTAATAATGAATTTAATCATGAAAATCTAGCAATTGGTATTAACGAAGCACATGCTCAAGGTAAGAAGTTTTATGTAGTTGTGAATATAGCACCACATAACTCGAAGTTAAAAACTTTTATTCGTGATTTAGAACCCATTGTAAATATGAAACCTGATGCTTTTATCATGTCAGATCCAGGTTTAATCATGTTAGTTCGCGAACATTTTCCTGATATGGAAATTCACTTATCTGTACAATCGAACGCTGTTAACTGGGCAACAGTAAAATTTTGGCATAAAATGGGATTAACTCGAGTCGTTTTATCGCGTGAATTATCACTTGATGAAATTGCTGAAATCCGTGAAAAAGTTCCTGAAATGGAGTTAGAAGTGTTTATCCATGGTGCATTGTGTATGGCATATTCTGGGCGCTGCTTGCTTTCGGGCTATATTAATAAGCGTGATTCAAATCAAGGGACATGTACTAATGCCTGCCGTTGGAAATATAAAGTTGCTGAGGGTAAAGAAGACGAAGTGGGGCAAATTGTACATAAATGTGAACCGATCTCGGTAAAACAAGTTGAACCAACATTAGGAATTGGTCAAACTACTAGTAAAGTATTTATGCTTGAAGAATCAGGTCGCCCAGGTGAATATATGCAAGCTTACGAAGATGAGCATGGTACATATATTATGAACTCAAAGGATTTAAGAGCAGTGGAACTAGTAGATGATTTAACAAAAATTGGTGTACATTCGCTCAAGATTGAAGGAAGAACTAAATCTTTTTATTATTGTGCAAGAACAGCACAAGTGTATCGCCAAGCTATTGATGCGGCGAGTGAAGGTAAACCTTTTGATCCTCGCTTGTTACAAGAGCTTAATGCACTTGCTCATCGAGGGTATACGGAAGGATTTTTACGTCGCCATAAGCATGAAGAAATGCAAAACTACGAACATAGCCATTCAGTTTCGGAAAGGCAACAATTTGTTGGTGAGTTTAGTGGTGAGCGATTAAATGGATTGGCTGAAGTTATCGTAAAAAATAAATTCTCTGTTGGGGATAGCGTTGAAATGATGACACCGAAAGGTAATAAAACTTTCACGATTGAGCGAATGGAAAACAAAAAAGGACAACCTGTTCCTGCTGGTTTAGGTGATGGTCATATTGTTTATATTCCGATTCCTGAAGAAATCGATTTAAATTATGCATTATTAATGCGTAATTTTGATTAGTTTGGTTAAGCATAAAAACTGTTCGGGATGTCCGAACAGTTATATTAAACAGAATTTTATTATTGACGAATTAAATTGTCTCCATAACCTATCCATTTATAGGTAGTTAAAGCTTCGAGTCCCATTGGTCCGCGTGCATGTAGTTTTTGTGTACTAACTGCTACTTCTGCACCTAATCCAAATTGCCCACCATCAGTAAAACGTGTTGATGCATTGACATAAACTGCAGCTGCATCAACCTGATTTACGAACTGTTCTGCATTAAGCAAGTTACGCGTGAGAATGGATTCCGAATGCCCCGTACCATACTCGCGGATATGCTCTACAGCCAATTCAAGTGAATCAACAATGATCACATTTAAATCTTTTGATAACCATTCTTGCCGTAATTCTTCATTTTTTACTGGTAGGATAGTTGCATTACCTGTTTTTAATATGTCATAACAGTTTTGGTCAGTATGTAATACGACGTTATTATCTGCCATGACCTGACAAAGTTTTGGTAAAAACTGCTCCGCAATATTTCGGTGGACTAGTAACGTTTCAAGCGTATTACAAGTGCTTGGACGCTGAGTTTTGGCATTGACAATAATTGGTAGAGCATTATCAACATCAGCACTTTCATCAACAAAAATGTGACAGACTCCAATACCACCTGTAATGACAGGTATTGTTGAATGTTCACGGCATAATTTATGTAAAGATGCACCTCCTCGGGGGATAATCATATCGATATACTTATCGAGTTTAAGTAACTCATGAATATATTTACGATCAGGATTATTAATATATTGAACAGCTGTCTGGGATAAACCAACTTGTTTTAACGCTTTTTGAATAACAGAAATTGTGGCCATATTAGTATTGATTGTTTCTTTACCCCCGCGAAGTATTGCGGCATTGCCTGTTTTTAAACAAAGAGCTGTAATATCAATGGTTACATTTGGTCGAGCCTCGTAAATCGCACCAATAACGCCAAGTGGTACTCTGTGACGGTGTAACTTTAAACCGTTTTCTAAAGTAGAACCATCAATGATTTGACCAATAGGATCAGTTAATGAAATGATTTTACGGACATCATTGGCAATAGATGATAGTCGCTTGGGTGTTAAGAGTAGACGATCTAAAATGGCTTCGTTTAAATTTTGTTTTTTCGCCGCTTGGATGTCCTTTTCATTTGCAATGAGTATACTTGCGCTATGCTGTTCTAATAAATCAGCAATAACCATCAAAATGTTGTTTTTCATTGCGGTAGGACATTGTGCTAGTTGATATGAAGCAAGTTTAGCCGTTTTACCCATTTGCTGTAACATTGTTATCACCACTATTTTATATTACTATTTAGTTGTTTTATATTATTTATTTCTTTTAATAATGATTGCTTATCATCATCAGTCATATAATTTAAATCTATCTACTGCTAACCAATTAGCAATTATACCTCCAATAGCTAATCCCATGATTTTCCTTCCTTGTTTATTATTTATTTTATTATCATATCATCACGATGAACAGCAACGTGACCATATTCATAGCCAATAATTTGACTAATTTCTTGAGAATGATGCCCAGCAATTTGCCTTAAAGCATCACTGTTATAACGACTGACACCTCGCGCAATACGTTTGCCAAATTTGTCGCAAATATCAATAACTTCACCGCGAGAAAAATCTTTCTCTACGCTGATAATTCCTTTAGGTAATAGCGAACTACCGTTATTTAAAATCGCATTAACAGCACCATCATCTAATAACACTTTTCCTGCTTTTGGTGCACCAAACAACCAGTGTTTACGATGTTCTAATGGTGTTTTTTGCGGTGAAAAATGTGTTCCAATCGGTTTATTATTGACAATATCAATAATAACATTTGGTTTATTTCCTGCAGCGATAATAACTTCTATACCCGCACTTCCAGCTACCTCAGCTGCTTGTAATTTTGTGCTCATACCACCCGTGCCAAGCCCTGAAACACTACCACCTGCGATACTTCGCAAATTATCGTCAATATGATCAATTTCATGAATTAACTTGGCATTTTTATCAGCTCTTGGATCGGCTGTATAAAGACCTTCAATATCGGTTAATAAAATCAACTTATCTGCTTCAGCTAAAATGGCAGCTAGCGCTGATAAGTTATCATTATCGCCAACTTTAATTTCTGCGGTTGCAACAGCATCATTTTCATTGATGACAGGAACAATATGATTATCTAACATTGCTTTTAAAACGTCTTGGGCATTTAAAAATCTTTCACGATCTTCAAGGTCTGCACGGGTAAGTAACATTTGACCAATATAGATCTTATAGATTGAAAATAGCTGTTCCCAAAGTTGAATAAGCTTACTTTGTCCAACAGAAGCAAGTAATTGCTTTGAAGCAACAGTATTAGGTAGGGTAGGGAAGTTAAGATATTCGCGTCCCGCTGCAATTGCACCAGATGTAACAATGATAATTTTATGTCCATCTTGATGTAGACTTGCGCATTGTCTTATCAACTCAACTATTTGTGCTCGATCAAGTTGTTTTGTTCCACCTGTTAGTACACTGGTACCTAATTTAACAACCACGGTTTGTTGTTTTTTAATAGTCATAGCATATTCTTATTTTTTCAGGTTATATAACAGATTTCATCCAATTTACTGATTGTGTTAACGCCTGATGCAAACTTTTTTGTAACTGTGTTTTAGGTACAGTTATTACTTTATTTTGTTTGATTGAATGAATTAATTTTGCTTCACAAAGATCACTTAACTTATCATCCTCAAAGATGATATTCATAACAGGAACATGACAAGTATGAGTTAAAAGTCCTTGATTTTTTAGTGAAAAATAATTTAATTCTGCTGCCAATTGTTGGTTGGATATTGAAGGCAATCCCAAACGGCTAGCTAACATATCTTTATAACTATTCGGTAGATTTTTTTGCAGATCTTTATCAACAAAGATTTGATGAATAAACGGAGTAAAGTTAAATACGCCTTTTATTTTATTTGGCATCAAATAAGCTAAACGTGTGGCAATATGCGAACCAAACCTAAATCCAGCAACAATAATCCGATGATCATCTATCCATGGAACAGAAGACAACTGCTCTAATATAGCTTGATGAATTTGGCTACTATTTTGTGATAAAGCAAAGTTACGGCTATAACCAACAGTTGGTAGATCAACAGTTAGCATGGCAAATCCATGCGGCGCTAAAAATTCACTAAAATAACGATAATAATCGATCTGCAAATTGCCTAACGCATTACAAATCAACACAACAGGGCAAGTCCCTTCGCATTTTGGTAAATGTAAAATTGTTTTGACACTACGATTATCGACTTTAAATTCCAGTTCTTTTATCAAAAATGGTGAAAATTGAAGAGCTTTTGCATAATACTGATAAGCGCATGTTTGGGCATACATTGCTAGTTGGTCATTTTTAAAATGAGGATAACTAGCAATACTTGCATATATGCTGGCTATGAGATAATAATTGTGTAAATTATTTTTATTTTCATCTATAAGATTTGCTTCATCAATTGATTCAGCTTTAGCTTGCCATACTGCCGCTTGATTTAAAAATTCATAGACCCAGTTGCCAGATTGATAGCCAACAACAGTGTCTAGCCAGGTATCATTTGTGTGGCGTCGAGTTGAAGCGGCAATTTTTGATAAAACCGCTTCAACCTCTAATTTGGGTAATCCACGCCAATGCCACAAAATGGGATTAATAACTCGATACCATCTGGAGTCAACTTCCCCATCTAAGGCGCTAATGCTACTACCATTACTATTATCAATGCGATTGATAAGTGTTGAAGTTTCAGGATAATCAAATTGTGGTTTAAATATCTGTTCAGTTAGATTTTCGGTAGTTGCCATAACAACCTTAACTTCCTTATCAATTATTTATGATCGCTAATAGGCTTAACAAACATAACACCGGTATCCCATGGCTGTTCAATCCAAGTATCTTGTGCAATATCGACAACATAATCATCAACAAGTGGTTTACCAGCAGGTTTTGCAAAAATAGTTACGAAGTGAGCTTTAGGGTACATTTCGCGAATTGTATGAGCAGTGTTACCAGTGTCAACTAAATCATCAACAACAATAAAACCTTCACCATCGCCATTAGCTTGTTTTAATATTAGTTTTTCACGTTGATGATCATGATCATAACTTGAAATACAAACGGTATCGACATAGCGAATACTTAATTCGCGCGCTAAAATTGCCGCTGGAACTAATCCACCACGACTAACGGCAATAATACCTTTCCATTGATTTGCAGGTAATAAGCGTTCAGAAAGTTGGCGCCCATAGGATTGCAACATTTCCCAAGTAACATTGAATTTTTTCTTTTCAGCAATAAGTTCTGCTTTATGTTGTTTTTTGGCTTGGATTTCTTCTTCTGTTAATAAAATTTGATCTGTTGACATTGAGTAACCTGCAATTTTAATCGATTGTATGAATAAATAAATATTAATGAACTAAAAATAGATGTAAAATTGCACCTTATTATAATGTGATTCAATAAAAAAAACCACTCATTAATTTATTACATACTTAATATTGAGGTTATATTATGCTTTCTACCTTAACGCCTAAATTTGTTTGGCAGATTTTTAATGATATCTGTAAAATTCCGCACCCATCTCACCATGAACAAATGATAACTAAATATATCGTCGATTTTGCTAAAACTCATGGTATTGATTGCAAACTTGATAAAGTAGGTAATATTTTGTTAAGTAAACCTGCTACCAAAGGTATGGAAGAGTGCCCATCAATTGCATTACAGGCTCATATGGATATGGTACCACAAAAAAATGAAGGTACTAGTCACGACTTTTTAACTGACCCAATTCAAGCTTATGTTGATGGCGAATGGGTAAAAGCCAAAGGAACGACATTAGGTGCTGATAATGGCGTTGGGTTAGCATCTGCATTAGCTGTTTTAATTGATCCTGCTGTTGAACATGGACCAATTGAAGTATTGATAACAGTATCAGAAGAAACTGGTATGCACGGTGCCTTTGGTTTACAACCTAATTGGCTAAAAAGTAACTATCTAATTAATACTGATTCTGAAGATGAAGGCGAAATATTTACAGGTTGTGCTGGCGGCGTTGACTTTACTACAACCTTTGCTGTTACTTATGCAGTAATGCCAGAAAAGCATGATTGTTATATGAACATTTCACTTAAAGGATTAAAAGGGGGGCATTCAGGTTGTGATATTCATCTTGGTCGTGGAAATGCAATTAAATTGATGGCTCGCTTTTTAGCACAATATGTACAAGATATCTCGTTTAGATTAGCTGATATAAAAGGTGGTTCACTACGTAATGCGATCCCAAGAGAAGCCTTTATTGAAATTACACTAAATAAACAAGAAGTGCCAAAATTAGAAGCCATTGTTAAACAGTATCAAACAATTTTACATAGTGAGTTAGGTCATGTAGAACCTGCTATCGAAATAACGTTATCGGAAGTTGAATCAAACAAAGTAAAACGCGTATTAACTACAGAGCATCAAAATAAAATCATAAGCTGGTTAAATTCAGCGCCTAATGGTGTAGTTAGAATGAGCGATCAACTTCATGGTGTGGTTGAAACATCGCTCAATTTAGGTATTGTTAGTATTGAGGACAATCAACTGAATGTCCATTTTCTTATTCGTTCTCAAGTCGATAGTGCTAAAGATGCGGTTGTATCAACATTGACATCACTTAGCCAATTAGTGGATGCTAATTATGAAATAAGTGGCGGTTATTCAGGTTGGGAACCTAATTTAGATTCACAGCTTTTAAAGCTTGCTAAAGATAAATATCACGAAATTTTTTCTCAGAAAGCCAAAATAATGGTGATTCATGCAGGGCTTGAATGTGGTTTATTTAAACAAAGTTACCCAAATCTGGATATGATATCAATTGGACCAACGATTGTTTCGCCACATTCACCAGATGAAAAAGTTAACATTCAAAGTGTTTATCGTTATTGGGAATTATTGATAGCGATATTAAAATCAGCAACTTTATTAAAATAATCCAACACCTCACCTGCCGATCTTTATCGGCAGGCATTTCGAACAGATTACTCGTGTTTATATTTACTAAAAAACAATTTAATACAACATAATACGTTAGAATATTTGGGTGTCTGCAAAAAATGTTTGAAATTAAATTCACAAAAAGTGAATAAAAATTCATTTTGTGCTTGTAATAGCCTTATAAATAACCTACTATATGCACATTATTGCATAAAAAATAGATAAGGGTAGGGTATGTTAAAAGCAATTATTGTTGGTGCAAGTGGTTATGCAGGGGCAAAATTAGCTCATTATTTACACAAGCATCCGCATATACAACTTATTGCTTTAACTGTGTCTGAAAACAGCCAAGACGGTGGTAAGCTTATTTCTGATTATGATTTACACCCTCAATTAAAAGGTGTTGTTGACTTACCACTTATTGCCACTGCAGATTATTCTGCCTATATCAATGATCTTGATATAGTTTTTTTAGCTACTGAACATGTAGTCAGCCACAATATAGCTCCTTATTTTTTAGAACATGGTTGTACAGTTTTTGATTTGTCGGGTGCGTTTAGAGTTAACTCTGCTACTTTTTATACCGATTATTATGGTTTTACTCATCAGCATCCAAAATGGTTAGATAAAGCAGTTTATGGCTTAGCAGAATGGAATAGTGAACAAATCAAACAGGCACAACTGATTGCTGTACCAGGATGTTACCCTACAGCATCACAATTACCATTAAAACCATTAATCGAGGAGGGGCTATTAGATAATTCACAATGGCCTGTTATTAATGCTGTGAGTGGGGTGAGTGGAGCAGGGCGAAAACCTTCGCATAATAATATATTTTGTGAAGTAAGTTTACATGCCTATGGACTTTTTACTCATCGGCACCAACCCGAAATTGCAACACATTTAGGTCAAGAAGTGATCTTTACACCTCATTTAGGCAGTTTTAAACAAGGTATCCACGCCACAATTACTTGCCGAGTAAATGAAGGTGTTACATCACAAGATATCCTCAAAGCTCTAAATAAATATTACAAAAATAAGCCTTTGATTAGAATTTATCAAAAAGATTGGCCAGCATTAAAATCTGTCATTGGTTTGCCTTATTGTGATATTGGATTTGTATTAAAAGATCGTCATTTAATATTAATTTCTGTTGAAGATAACTTATTAAAAGGCGCAGCAGCACAAGCTGTGCAGTGTATGAACATTCGATATAATTTTGATGAAACCACGTCATTATTATAAAAATGAGTGAATTATTTCAAAAGCTCTGTACAAAATTTTTAATGAATTAAAAGTAGGTTAAATTAATAGGAAACTAAAATGAAACCATTAATTATAAAACTTGGAGGCGTATTGCTCGACAATAAAGATGCCTTAAGTAAATTATTTGACGTTATTAGTGAGTACAAAAAAAATTTTCAACGATCATTAATTATTGTTCATGGTGGTGGTACGGTAGTTGATTCATTAATGGATAGGCTTTCTTTACCCGTAGTCCGTCGCAATGGATTACGGGTAACTCCTGCTGATCAAATTGACGTTATTGTTGGTAGCCTTGCTGGCAGTGCCAATACTACTTTATTGTCAGAAGCAAAAAAACAGCAAATAGCAAGTGTAGGACTCTGTTTAGCTGATGGTAATAGTGTAGAAGTTAAACAAATTTCAGAAGATTTAGGTTATGTTGGTGAAGCCAAAGCTGGCGATCCTACATTAATCAATCTACTTATTAATTCGGGTTACCTTCCCATTATTAGCTCGATTGGTATTACTCAAGCGGGACAAATGATGAATGTTAATGCCGATCACGCAGCGGTAGCACTAGCTAAGACCTTAAATGCAGATTTAATATTATTGTCTGATGTAGTTGGCGTACTTGACGAAAACAAACAACGCATTGAATCATTAACTCAATCACAAGCGGAGCAACTGATTGCTAAAGGTGTTATTACAGACGGCATGGTTGTTAAAGTGAATTCAGCTTTCGAAGCCGCCAAGGCCTTAGGACGACCAATTGATATTGCTAGTTGGAAAGAATCCCACCAACTCATCGAATTATTTAATGGGCAATCAGGCACTACAGGCACAAGAATCATTGCTTAGATATTGAGCAGCTATTATATTAAGCTAGTTATCTATATCTAACGATTAATAAAAAAATATTTTTAACTCATTTTTATCGTCAGTTAATTTAGAAAGGGTATAACATGGAAAAAAGTGGAACAAAAAAGGTCGTATTGGCTTATTCAGGTGGTTTGGATACATCAGCAATTATTCCTTGGTTGAAAGAAAATTATGGTGGATGTGAAGTTTATGCCTTTGTTGCTAATGTAGGTCAAGATCCAAAAGAACTAAAAGATGTAGAAAAAAAGGCTAAAGCATCGGGTGCAGTTGCTTGTAAGGTTGTTGATTTAAGAGAAGAATTTGTTAAAGATTACGTATATCCAGTCTTAAAAACAGGAGCCTTATACGAAGGAACTTATTATCTTGGTACCTCCATGGCTCGTCCAATTATTGCAAAAGCGCAAGTTGAATATGCGTTAGAAGTCGGGGCTGATACACTCTGTCACGGAGCGACTGGTAAAGGCAATGACCAAGTGCGTTTTGAAACAACCTATACTGCACTTGCACCACAACTTAAAGTGATTGCTCCTTGGCGTGAATGGGATCTGCGTTCACGCGAAGCATTAATTGATTATTTAAAAGTTCGTAAAATTCCAACAACTGCAACCGTTGAAAAAATTTACAGCCGTGACGAAAACGCATGGCATATCTCCACTGAAGGTGGTGTGTTAGAAAGCACATGGAACCAAGCTAATACAGATTGCTGGGCTTGGACTGTTTCGCCTGAAGATGCTCCAAACCAACCAGAATTAGTAACCATTGGTATTGAAAAAGGCGAAGTGGTTTCAGTAAATGGGAAAAAATTATCACCATATAACTGTGTTGCAACATTAAATAAAATTGGTGCAAAACATGGTGTTGGTCGAGTTGATATCATTGAAAATCGCTTAGTCGGTATCAAATCGCGTGGTTGTTATGAAACGCCTGGCGGCACAATAATGATGACAGCATTACGTGGTTTAGAACAATTAATATTAGACCGCGACAGCTTTAAATGGCGTGAACAACTAGGTATTGAAATGGCTTATGTTGTTTATGATGGGCGCTGGTTTGCACCATATCGTCGATCAATTCAAGCCGCGGCTGAAGTTTTGGCACAAGACATGACGGGTGAAGTAGTGGTTAAACTTTATAAAGGTAATGCAACTGCCGTGCAAAAGAAATCACCAAATAGCCTATATAATGAAGAATTTGCTACATTTGGTGAAGATGAAGTTTATGATCATAGCCATGCAGGAGGATTTATTCGTCTATTCTCATTATCATCACGTATACGTGCTTTAAATGAGGAACAGCAAAAACAAACTGCCAAAAAAGCGAAAAAGTAAACGCCAATTTGCAAATAAAATAGCGATAATAATAAATATATACAGGCAATGTCCTGTATATATTATTTTTATTCTTGATTAAATTTAATTTTATTATAAAAATAAATATATAAAAC
>NZ_LZHR01000063.1:0-17850 GCF_001690675.1 Gilliamella sp. Occ4-3 | reverse complement strand
TGGTAATTCAACTAAAATTCATCTTGCGGTTGATAGTGGTGGTTTGCCTATTTGTTTTGAGCTTTCTGAAGGACAACGACATGATATCACTTATGCAGAAAACCTAGTTGAAAAGCTCGATGAAGTCAATACAGTGATAGCCGATAAAGGTTATGACAGCGAGCCTTTTCGGTGCTTTGTTCGTCAAAAAGGCGGACGAACGGTGATTGCTAAACGTAATTATGGTAAGGATATAGATAAAAGCAGTATGGATAGGTGCCTTTATCGCTATCGTCATTTAGTCGAGAATGCCTTTGCTAGAATCAAGCAATATCGTTCAATATCAACTAGATACGATAAGTTAGAAAGGAATTATGCCAGTATGGTATCACTGGCATTTATGTTAATGTGGCTGCCAATGTATTGTTGAGTAATTTATGTACAGCAAAGATCAACAGCCCCTAATAAACTGGCAAATATTTTTACCAGTTTAGTCTTAAATTAATCGCAAAGTAATAGTACTAAGCAGGAACAGATGAACACTCCCCAAAAATGGTTAAGGTTGTTAATTGATGAGAATTGCTCATTTCAACAACTATTAGCCAAACTTACGAAAGCCTTTAACTGTACATTTACATATAAAAATGATAGTGGTATTGCTAAAGCTAAGTTAGATGATTTTACTATAATAATTCATGACAAAATTGATCGTACTTTTGACATCGTCCTTAATCCATCTTATATTCTTACATTCATGATTACAGAGGATAAATCTCCTAATTACCACGTTGAAAAGCATATTCAAACAACCTTAACCAATCATAGTATTATCTATCAACACTCACAAACCAAAGATCATGCTTATCCCATTGAACTTCCTTTTTGGCAAGCCCCCAACGATGATCTTGTCATAAAATCCAAAGGCGATGCATTAACCGCCTATTGTAGAATATGGTATAAACCTGCCAAGTATTCTAAATTTACGGGTATATTTCAGTTTTCTAATGTTTGGGCAATGCGCTTTGAACGAAACAAACAGTACGCTTACTATAGCCATTGTGATGGTGATGATTTTAATACTTGTTATTGGATTATTCCAGAATCATCATGGCTTGAACAATTAAAAAATGAACGACAATCCCATTTTCCTGAGTGGCAACATTATGATCGTGGTGACTATTGGCATTACATTATTCAAAGTGATTCATTCTACGTAGAAGTCATCGCTAAACAGCTCAAAATATCCAAAAAGCAATTAAAAGGTATTTTTTAAGATAAAATGGCAATATATAAAGGTTAAATCATAACTTGGTATTCAATATACTATGAATCCCTAGATTACAACAGAATCATTTTTTAAGTTAATTGTACAAAGTAAAAAAAGGATTAATCATGCAGGGGTTTTTTGATAGATTAATGCTTGGTGAACTAAAGGATGTAATGATCGCTGGCTATATTGATTATGCTACTCTACCGATTTTTCACCCGCTTTATGATAGATTATATTTTATTATTGATGAAATTATTTTTGAGTTATATCTTAGTGAAGCAGGTATTATACAATATAATGAACTAACAGAAATTAAAGCATGGTTTACTTTAGATGATGATGACCATTTTTCATTAATGTCAATTTATTCACAATTATTCAAAACTGAGCATGCTGTAATTATCACCGATATAACATACTCATCAATACCCTTCTCCTCAATGAGTATAAGTTACGTCAATGGTCAAGACTGCGGTAATTTACTTTTTGACCCAAATCATTTTTTTGGTTTTACATTTTTATAAAGGTTATAAATGTTAGATATTATTGATTTTATTGAATCATCATATAAAGATAATTCAGAGTTAAAACACAAACTAGAATTAGTCAAAAAATTAATTACCTACTTGTCTGAACATGATATTGACAGAACTGTTGGTGAGATTATACCTATCTTGGGCTGTAATACAGGTTATAGTGAATATCGAATCATTAATGACTGTGAATCGGATAACCCTTCACTGTGGTCTGAGTACCAATATAATGGCGAAAAGGTAAGGCTGAATTCTGGAGATATTGTACTCACAATGAAAAAATAAATTTTTGATAATGGGTTAGTACTATCAATAAGTAAATTAAGCAATAAATTAAGTGATAAAATGAATATAAAAAAATAAACGCACTATTCAAAAATAGACGTTTATTTTATTAGATTAATTTTGCTGGCAAGTTAAGTATTTATGCAGTTGCATTATTGCTATTTATTTCAACTACCAAAACATGACCTTGATCTTTCAAAAAGTATTCATCATCTTGTGGAGCGCGTAATGACATCATTTTATCATCCCCCACCTCCATGGTATCGCCTGGCCTCATTGTTGCACCGCTATCACGCAAATACTGTAGGATATTGCCAAACATTTCAAAATAATATTCCCCCTCATCATGGCTATTGGCTAATACAGCAAAATCAGGCAAGCCAAAAATATCCGCACCATAAGTACGCATCCATACCCCTTTAACACCCTCTACCTCATATTTCACAAATCCGCAAAAGAACGAGGGTAAGCAATGGCGTAAACTATCAATTCCATCTTTATCTGTAACCAATTTGCGAATCGTATTTATCGGTAACGAAGAATGCCCATTTCCGTTAATCACAGCCAAAGCGTTAAACTCCTCCAAACCAGCAGCTAAACGGATTAAAGCTAAGTATTGCTCAAGTACATCTTGCTCATACCCAACATAATATAAAATTAAATGGCTATCATTATTGCGAATTTGCGCTTTGATATCCTGATTATAATGTGCAGGTGCAATACAAGTTTCTAATACCTCTGCAGGATATGGAGCATTGATACCGAATAGCTTAATCACGTGTTTTCCCCAACCAACTAAGATATAGCATCCATCATCTAACTGCCCCAATGGCTGTTGGTATTGGATATTTTTCATAGAAGAATCTATTTTACGTAATTTATTTAATAAATTATCTTCATCAAAACAAAATTGTCCTTTAAAAACGACTCCTAATGCTAATGGCTCCTTAATCTCTGGATTTTCAACCAGAGTCCCGCTTGCTTGTTGTTGCTGTGGCTTTTTGCCAAATAGGCGTGTAAAAATATTCATTTACTATTCCTTAATATTAACTTTCTCTAAAATCGATTATTATCAAAATGATACTAACCATTATATTAATAATATTATTTATACTGAAGATTACTAAACAAGGTATTCCATCACCAATACCGTTCCACCATTTTGTAAAAAAGATTCTTGTATCAATGGATTACGCAATAACATTTTTTTGCCCTCAGTATCTTCAGTAGTATGACCTGCACGTATCATTGCCCCACTATCCCGCAAAGAAAGCAATAAATTATTGAACATGTTCATATATTTTTCTCCATCTTCATAACTATTAGCTAATATAGCAAAATCAGGAAAACCAAAAGCATCGGCACCATAAGTACGCATCCATACGCCATCAAACTGGTCAACATTAAATTTCTCAAATCCAATAAAAAATAAAGGTAAACAATTACGTAACAAATAAACGCCTTTTTGTTCGGTTGCCAGTGCACTGGCAACATGAGTTGCTAAAATTTGATGAGCTTTTGCATTAATAAGAGCGCACATATCACTATGTTCAAATCCAACAGCAAACTGTGTTAGAGCAACATATTGTTCAACTAAATCCTCTTCAAAGCCAACATAGTACAATATTATATGGCTTTGATGATGATAAACTTGTTGTCTAAAATCCTGCCTTTTTGGACTGTTTTCAATACAAGATTCTAAAATTTCGGTAGGACAAGGGGAATTAAAACCAACGATTTTAATAATGTGCTTACCAAAGGCGGCAAGTATATCAGCTCCATCAGCTATTTGCTCAATCGATGATTGTAAACGAATATTTTTCATTGATGAATCAATTTTGCGTAATGTTTTTAATAAGTTATGTTGATTAAAAGAAAGATTACCATTGAATAGAACGATCAAAGATAAAGGATTTTCAATAGAAGAATTTGGCACAAAGATGTCATCTGATTGCTGGATTTCATTATCACCACGCCTAAACAAGCGAGAAAATAACCCCATTTTATATTCCTTATTAAATTCATCTTTTATTGCCTAAATAGCACAAGGCTATTTAGATATAGTTTTGTATACATTATATGTATATTATAAAATTTTTAAAATACCAAACAATTGATTTCTTAACAAACGTATCTTTGATAATTTTTAAGCTCATCGACTAAAACATCGATTAAACAACATTGCATCACTTTTATTACGTATAGCATTAGGTATTATGTTTTTGGCGCATGGGTTAACTAAACTTCTTGTTTTAACCCCCTCTGGTACAGCTCAATACTTTGAATCTATTGGATTTCCAGGATTTGTTGGTTATTTAACAATTGCTTTTGAAATTGCTGGTGGCGCTTTATTACTTTTAGGAATTCTAACTCGTATAATTAGCTCACTCACTGTTATTCAAATGATTGTTATAAGTTTTATTCATTCAACAAATGGCTGGTCATTTAGTAATACAGGCGGAGGTTGGGAATATCCTGCTTTTATGGCTTTGAGTGCATTTAGCCTTGCATTATTGGGGACTGGAAAAATTAGCGTATTACCTCAAAGATTTCATTTATTAACAAAATAATCTGATCCTTCTATCGGATTGAACTCTCTACACAATAACTTACAGTACCAATAAAAATATAGGAATTGCTCGTATTGTTTACAGTAATTTGAGAAAATATTATAAACAATACAAGCAGTTCCCATAAATTATTGTTTATAACATTTTTATTATTAGCATGAAAAATACAAAGAAGAATTACAGGTGAAATAGTATGAAAGAATATAGTTGGGTTTGGGTTTTTAAGAGAGACAATATTTCAATGGTATCTGCGGTGTTTTCGTCCCTTGAAAAAGCAGATAACTGGGTAAAGCTTAACAAATTAACAGGCGTTTTGACTAAAATGCCGATAGATATTGGTGGTTATGATTGGTGTATACAAAATAGTGCACAAATGCTTGAGCACTATCATTACCAAGAAGGTATTAGATAAAGTTATATTAAATTGTTAGGTTTGTTTAAACTCACTTTATTAGTAATAGCAAAATTTTATAAATACTATAATTGACTTAAATCTTACCGAGAAAAATGATATTTAAGGAAATCAGAATATTAATAATATGATAAATAATGAAATAAAATTCTTGGCAACAAATATTAACTGTTATACCGAAGATCAAGTATTAATAATTGGTATCAGCAACGATCTAATATTTCCCAACAATTACTTAATATTATCTAGATTTGATGAAGATGAAAGTGATGTAGATGAATCAATAGGTATGCAGACTCATCTAACCGAAATCGAAGTAACTAAAGCAGTTAAAAATATCGTTTTGAAAAAAAATACACTTACCATAGAGATAAATAAACATAAAATCGAGCAAATACAGGCTAAAAAAATTATTATTAAATTTAATGAACTAGATAACACGTTGTTAATTAAATATATTAACGATATTTTCTCAGATAGTTCAACAACTGTAATTATTAATGTATAAAAGGAGAAAAAAGGAAAATAACATGCTTTATCAACAAGAATTTATAGCTTGTGTCACACAAAAAATATCTGAAAAGCAGGACCTGTTAGACATTAGAAAATCACTTGTTTATTTTAAAAACAAAGGCATGTCCAAAGATTGTATGTATATGTGCTTGCAAAACTTAACATATCCTAATAGTGAAGATATTATTTTAGAATTAATGGATTTTGTAACAGGTTTTTGTCATTCTGATTTGGCTGTATACTAACATCAAAAAGAATAGATGTCGCAATTATCAAGATATAAGTATTTACCTCAAATCACACACATTGCATAAAATGATACAAGTGCGTATGTAAATGTAATAAGCTATTCTTCTTCTGATTTAAATAAAGAAATATTTTCCATGAATCGGTTTATTAGAATTCGGAGACAGAATCAACCTTACCCTTTAAATAACAAATTCACAAAATCTAGGATGGGATCCTTAATGAAATTTATTTATAGAAATGATAAAACAAAATCGCTTCATTGGGAATTTTGTGAGAAAAATCATACTCCTTTTATAGAGTTAAGTATTATTAATCATAAATTCACTAATATCTTTTATGATATAAGCAATTATCATATCTCTTTAGAAGAAATTTCTGATGATATAAAAAAATTATATTTAGCTTACATCGAATTTTGTATGCTTTCCGATCCTATAATTGAAGATTCGTATAACCAATACTATTTTTTTAATTTAATCGTAAAAAGTGAGCATGCTAATTTTTTAGCAGAAAAATTATATGATTATCTTTTATTTAGATTAAGCAATTAAGTTAGAATATTTCCACTATTAATCAGGTTTAATTAAATAGTAGTCAAAACGGTTGCATAGTTATTACATACGCTGCTATATTTTTGTTAAAACATGGTCAAGCAAAAATCACTATCTATGAAACGATACTCTAGCCAGTTTCCTGATTTTTTACTGTATCCTTGTAATATAAAATTATTTTGTTCAAACGATATTTTCTGAATATATTCAAAAAACTCTAATTCATGTTTGAATAACGTTTTCTGTTCAAAGCGATTATTCAAATGATTAACGATAAAAACATTTGCTTCAAAATATGACCAATTAAAAATCGATAAACAAACATTAGTTATGCGTTGTTTTGTCTCTAATTGGTAAACTGATGCAAAATATATCTTAATTTCATGAGGAAATATTTTAGTATCCAAAATATTGCAATCTGCTGTTTCTATATGTTGTATATTCATTTTTTAGCAGCTCAGTTTGTTTTAAACAATAGATTGCTTTAAATCAACAATATTATCGTAAATATCTAAAGCGCTTTTTACCTAATCATATAGGAGTACGTGATTGGTATAATATTACTTTATCTGGCGATGGTGTTGAGTCAATTAAGAAGATTTGCTTTTTTAACTCAGCTTAATTTACTATTAGTGACGTTTTTTTAAGCTTTATAGTTAATTCTTTGATACATTCATTCGCCATTTTTTTGTATTTTATCGCATTTTCTTCAGAATAGTTTTCATCAACCATTTTTTCAAAATCGGCAAGTGTACCAAAAAAATCCATTGCTTGAATTGCAAATGCGCTATTAACCCAACAAGCAAAAATAATTTGCGAGTTATCTTCGCCAGTTTTACGATAAGCTATATTCTGTATTTGATCTATATCCAAATATATGCCACGAGTAACCGATAAGTTTTCGGGTAATGATGTGATTTTGGTTGACTGTATATTTAAATGCTCACCAACAAACAAATTTTTAGGCAATGCTTGAATTTGTGTATTCGCTAGACTTAAATACCCTCCTACAGATAAATGTTCTGGTAATGTTTGGATTCTTGTATTTCTTAAATTTAAAAACCCACCGACAGAAAATTTTTCGGGTAGTTGTTTGATGTTTGTATTTCTTAAATCTAAATCACCACCGACTGTTAAGCCTTCAGGTAATGATTGAATATTTGTATAGGCTAAATCTAGATCGCCACCAACAAATAAGTTTTCAGATAATTTGTTGATCTGACTATTGATTAAATATAAATCCCCACCAACCGACAAATTTCTTGGTAGTATTTCAATTTCTGTATTTTCTAGATTTAAATTACCACCAATCGATAGGTTATCAGGTAATTCTTTTAGCTCAGAAAAGACAAGATCTAAATCGCCACCAATTGATAAATTTTCTGGTAATGATTGAATGTCTGTATTTCCTAGATATAAATCACCACCAATAGATAGATTGTTAGGCAGTTCTTTGATATGTGTAAACGATAAATATAAACTGCCACCAACAGATAAATTGTCGGGTAATAGTTGAATTGATGAATCTGTTAAATCTAAATCACCACTAACAGAAAAATTTTTAGGTAGTGCTTCAATTTTTGTATGAGCTAAAATCAAATCGCCGTTAATCAATAAATTATCGGGTAATACACAAATTCCTTTTTTTGTTAAATTTAAATTATTATTAACTATGATTTTATTATCGTTAATACAGTATTTTACGCCCTTTTTGTTTAATAACTCCAAAAACTTTTCCATTATATCTCGCATAAATAATAAAGGTTGTGATAATTTTATTTTTATTCTGATATCAATATAAAATTACATATAATTACTACATTCGTGTTCTAAATCAAGCAGTAAACTTTCAGCATCAACAACTGGAGTATTAGATAACCCCGGAACTGAGAAAATACCTACTTGAGTCCCTTTTGATGATAATTTAGGCAGCAATTCATCCATTATATAATCAAGAGATAATGCTTTTGGTTTGTAATTTTTCCAACCATCTATAGCACAATTTGCAGCATATTCACGAGCTGGCCATAATATAAGAACTTCACTATTGTCACCATTTATGCCACTCAAGGCAAAACCATCATAATCCAAAACCCAAGCTTTTTCGTTATCAACAATTCTTTTTATAGAATAAATGTATCTCTCTTTGCTACCTTTATTTGACATAGCTTCGATTTCTTTGGCTGATACTTTCATAATTAGTCCTCATATTTTTTGCTACGTTTGGCAAGCATAGATAATAATAATTATCATGTCAATGTTGAAAATTTGTATAAATTAGAGTATTGAAATACAGTATATTGATATCCGTGCTTTTTTATAACATGTTAAATTTTAAAATAAAATGAAAGCGTAATTTGAAATGACTGTCCACTAAAATGAGGACAGTTCACATTATTTAGTAATATTCGGCATTGTAGTCATTTTGCCGATCTTATTGGACTAATCAAGGTAGAGTGTTTTTTATTTTATCTTAATTTACTATCGGTAACGGTTTATTAAGCTTTATACTCAGCTCTTTGATACATTCATTCGCCATTTTTTTGTATTTTATCGCATTTTCTTCAGAATAGTTTTCATCAACCATTTTTTCAAAATCGGCAAGTGTACCAAAAAATTCCATTGCTTGGATTGCAAATGCGCCATTAACCCAACAAGCAAAAATAATTTGCGAGTTATCTTCGCTAGTTTTACGATAAGCTATATTCTGTATTTGATCTATATCCAAATATATGCCACGACCAACAGATAAAGTTTCGGGTAATTCTTGAATTTCTGTCGATTCAATGTTTAAGTGACCATCAACGGATAAGTATTCAGGTAACCTAGTCATTTTGGTAAATTTCAAATCCAAATCACCTTTAATAGAAAAGTGTTCTGGTAATGCTTCTATTTCTGTAAATCCTAAGTATAAATTCCCACCAACTGATAAGTTTTCGGGTAGCATTTTGATGTTTGTCACTGTTAAATTGAGATCACCTTGGACAGATAGGTTTTCTGGTAGTGCTGTTATGTTTGTTTTTGCTAAATTTAGACTACCACTAATCGAAAAATTCTTAGGTAATGCTTTGATTTCCGTATTTGTTAAATATAAATAGCCACCAATAAGTATCTTTTCAGGTAATTTTTTGATTTCTGTATTTGTTAAATCTAAATCACCACTAACAGAAAAATTTTTAGGTAGTGCTTCAATTCTTGTATAAGTTAAAATCAAATCCCCGTTAACAAACAAGTTTTCAGGTAATGCTTTAATTCCTTTATTTCTTAGATTTAAATTACCATCAACTGTGATCTTATTGTCTTCAATGAGGTATTTTATACCTTGTTTATTTAGTAATTCTAAAAATTTTTTCATAATTTCTCTTTAACGATAAAAACTGTTTTAAATAGACTACATTAATGCGGTTAACAACGGTAAATTTTACTACTACAGATTTTTGCTTAAAAACGGAAAGACCTTTTTTTGACCTTCCCATTTTGGATTAATCCAAAAAATCATCATTTTCAAGGTAATAAATAATAGCATCTAATAAATCTTTTTTTGTAGCATTAGGATGATGTTCAAGTTTATTATCGATAATGGCTTGAAATGTCGGATATTCTAACCATGCATCATATTTATCAGGTGAATCATCCATTTCATCAAATTCATCTTCCGTCTCTGCAATGTAATAATTGGCATTTTTAATGCAATTGATCTCATTTATAAATTCAGGTTCTACAAAAAAAAACCAAGGTTCATTCAAATTTTTATAAATACGGAACAAATTATCAATTCCTCTTATAGTTTTCATTCATAATCTCCAATTATTATTTACAATAAATTGTATCTGGCTATTTTCTGCCATCATCACAACCATCGTCTTTATTTATTTCATTATTCCACTCTAAACTGACTTGCTCATCATAGCATGGTGGAATTTCTTTATCTAGAACAGGTAAATATTCGCCGTTTATTATATTATATGCATGTTTTCTATAAGAATACTTAGATATTATATTTTTAATATCATCATACAAATTTTCTTTTTTTAACCAGACGTTACCACATTCACCACACCCAAAAAATGGAGGGATATCTTCAATATAAGATACTATACCCGTACATGTTTCTTTAGGGCATCTTAACCCATTAACAACAGGGATTTTTTTATTGTCTAGGTTAGTTAACCGCATTGGATTAAAAGCATAACTCATAAAACAATAAGGGCACTGTATCATAATGAATTTCATGTTTTTTTCACGAGAAACTAAGATGAATCGATCTTGCTCCTCTGATGCTATAAATGCTTTATTACAATTATCGCAGAATAAATTCATACCGACCTCTTTTAATTAGTACCAAATAAGGAATATTCTTTTAGGATACTTGTGTAAATCTTTATTATTGACGAAATAATGGGTTTTTATGATGTACAACCATATTATCAGCCAATTTTCCTTCCAAATTATTACAAACGTTAATAACTATTTGTAGCTTACTTCACATTGACCAATCACATCAAAAATATGATCATAAGTACTTAAAACATAATGTTCATCTTGTTCCTTATCAAATACTTTATCGAAACAAGATTTTTGTACCAACTAATATTTTGATTCATCAATCATCGTAATAGTTAAACTTTTTATATTTTTAAATTTAAAACAGATTAAAGCCTCGCCTTCTAATCCTCTGCTGGGTTGGCAATGTGGTAACCACAAAGAAGCTACTACCTTTAATTCCAGTGGAAACATATCAAATATGATGTCTTTTAATATTAAAGCGTCTCTTCCATATATTTCTCCATAGATTGTTTCAATTGCCTGATTGTTTACTTCTGGTATTTTATTTTTCTTCTATTTCGACTATTCCCAATCTGTCGTCATGTAGTTTAATTATTATTTTTAATTGACCGATAAACCGAATGAAAACAACAGTGCTAAAACTGATGCTTTTTTATCCTCGAAACCAAAAGCCGAGGAATTTATATCAAAGGTATATAAAAGCTCATTTTTGTTTAACAACACAAAATGATAATCATGTAATATATCAATCAGTTCAGGCAATATTTGATAAATATCATCATTACAATCAATAACTTTATTTTCATAAAATAAAAAGGCATAGGCCGATACTAAAGATAAATATAAATACATTGATTTATTATGATAATTAAATTTTAGCGATATACATACGTCATAGTTTAAATCAGTATTATCTTCTACTTTAAATAAAGCATGGATATCATTTAGTAGACATTTATATTTTAGGGAGTTATAGGATTCCATCACGAAATGGAAATCTGGGTTGCTTAAATCGCCATATGCTTTTTGAAGTGCATATAAGATCTTTTCTCTTTGAATATGCATTAATATTAAAACTCCCATTTTATGGAATACTTATGTACTTCACTTTTGCAATCCACATGAATGCTGGTTTTAGTTTGCACGTTCCCATTAGGCTCAGTCTCAACCGAACTATTTTTACTCAAACCGCTATAAAGGATCACTTAATAAATTGTGCTAATTACTCATCACCACATATTCATAATTAGCATATTTTTTTAGGGTTATTTCATACCATCATATTCCCAATAAAAACTACTGGCTAATTTATCTAAAGCTTGTATCTGAGCAGAGGGATTTATCAAAGCAAGTTGTTCATCTATTAAACTTCTAACCTTATCCCAATCGTATTGGTATAGTAACAACATTTTATATAATTTAGGTTGTTGCATTCTATCGTTATTTAAATTCATTATCCCTTCTGGAGTGGCAATAATAATTGAATAAATATCTGTTTCATCCTTTCCTGTAATACCAATATTCATTTCTAATAAGTAAAATACTGCATTGTCTTCTGGCTTCCATCGCCAAGGATCATGTATATCTGGGGACCAGTAATGTTTCACTTCAAATTTTTGTTGCCTAATTTTTAATTTATTCATGATATATCGCTTGAGATTTTGCTAGTTATGGCAACCCGATAGAATTATTATTAAATCATATCGCCGTGTTGCCAGCTAGTTTATGTTGATTGCTCAAAAGTCATATATGTATTTTCCTTTTCATTTAAAAAAATATATAAATAGGTAATATCGTGGCTGATTTCGGTTATATCTAATTGACCTATAAAAATTAACGGTTTGTTATCTACGGTTGGCCAGTTTGGGGATTGAAGCCATTTAGGTCTATTTTTTAAAAACTTAAAATCTTTCTTAATTTCTAATTTTAACGCTCTTTCTAATTCAACTCCAACTTTATCCCGATGTTTATTCATGATTAAATTAAAGTATGGTTCAGTTAAATTTAACCAGCTTGGCTCAACTTTCATAAATAGGTCATACTTTTTTGTATGTTCATTATTTAGTGAGAAATGAATATTTCTTTTAGTAAGGAACTTTGAAAGTAAATCTTTACTATTGAGTTCACCTGATGGTAATAAAATATCAATTTCAATAAGATATAAAAATGCATTTTTATATTTGCTGGTATAGGGGGGAATTTGATTCTCTTCCGATAAAAGATCTTCAATATCCTTATTATAATAAAGTTCTTTTTGAAAATCCTGCGGAGAAAGCGAGCCTGCCAAATAGCTTTTTATAATATCGATAGAATTCATTTTTTATTACCTTATGGGTATCGCAACAGATCAAGGGGAACATTTCTTTTTTTCATATGACTCAATTTTAATTGATTAAATTTTGAGATCTTATTTTGAAATGTTACCTCTATTTTTCCCTTATATAATCAATAATAATCATATAGTAATTGATGACGATAAACAAATCACACATTATTCCAATTCAAAAAATGACGCCCTTTAATGTACTGGATATCACCGCAGGCGATAAGTCAGCTTGCTGATAAATTATAGTGCTTCCACTACAGAAGTGGATTTCAATTTGTTCTATATTATCTATATGGTTTACTGTATGCTCTGGCAATAGTTGGATAATATTAGCTGGTAATAAAGCATTAAAATTTGTTTTCATTATTCCATAAGTATCATGGATAGCGATACCACTAAATTCAAAGTTATCTTCTGATAAATTAATGAGTTCATAGCCACTATGTTCTTTTTTATCAAGACCTATTTCTATATCAAAAAGTCCGATTTTAGCCGTGTACAAAATGGCTGATTTCATTGTTTCTATTCTACAATGTCCAAAAAAAGCCTCTTTCACTAAAGCAGAAAGACACTTCAAAAAGCCGCCATTGTTAATAATATCAATAAGATCAATATTTAATCTTTCCATATTTCACATTCTATCTTTTTTATTGTTCCAGTTTTTCATTTATCATAAGCGTAAAATAAAAAGCCTGATAGTAACAAAACTATATATTTGATAAATTAGATGATTTATCATTTCATTATTTACATTAACCCAATGAAAACACTCAGCCGAAGACTCGCTTTAACACTGTTAGCTATCGAAATGATTGCACAATCCACAAAACAGGATATTGAGAATATTCTCTTTGCAAATTATCTTGATAAAGATGGTCAACCGTTAACATATACAAATATGTATGATGATGCTATTCAACCGTTTTTATTAGGCTATTTTATTGATATTAAATTGAAAGGCTATTCTAATCAATATTTAAAACAATATGTTAGTGCTTTATATGGTGAACCTATTACCATTATAGGGGACGAAGATATTTTGCATGCATGTCCTTGTTGCCATTATTTAACCTTAACTCATCAAGGACAATACGATGTTTGCCCATTATGTTATTGGGAGGATGATGGCACACTAAGCACTGAATTAGACCATTATAGTTCAGTTAATCACTCGACATTAAGCAAATATAAAGCAATATTCGACAAACAAAAAGCTACGTTAACAAATATTCCGTATAAATTAGCTAATAGAAATTTATAATACTTGCATCAAATCTAGGTTTGATTATGCAATAAATTAACCACGCTTTTGGAGATTAACATATAAAAGAGTGCTTAGATGACAAAAATATTAGCGTTATGGAATAAACAAACATTACCTATAAAAGACGGGATTTACTTTTCTACTGGTGAATCAATATCTCTTTCAGCCCAGTTTTATCCCCAATTATTAATTCAAAAAGGGAAACCATTCAACCTTAACCTTTTTTTGGATAAAGATCCTGATAATATCACTAACATAGATATCATCCAAAAAATCACCCTAACAAATGGTAATCAATGCTTTTTAGGTGAAGGAAGCTATGGCTCGGAAGGGTTTATTGCTTACTTAACGCCTAAAGATAATTTAAAATGGGTGATCTATTTCGAAACATCAAACCCATTCATTAATGCAACTGAATTGCCAAACCACTTTCTTATAGTGGAATCAAGTGCCGATTTCAAAATAGTGATTGAATTAAATAACCCACTTAATCTTATTTTAGCTAAATAAGTTTTGTTATATTGTTTTTTATTTATACAAATAACGCCAAATAACACATGAGGCTAAAATAAATGAGAAACCTGAAAAAGTAATATATGCTTTAACAAAGATATGGCATAATCAGCCAATATTCAAAAATCCAAAAGAAAGATAGAAAACAAAAGCTTAGATGGCTTATTAATTTTTAATAAATGGTTAAACCACATAAAGCAATTTTAAGTAAATGCCTTATACATTATTAGCGAATTATTTTTATAATTTGATATTAACAATCTGGCAATTTCCTACATTTAATTTGATGATTTTATGGTATGTAAAAGGAATATCTCTGATGGAAAAAAACAAACAACAGGTTATAGATTTATTAATATCTCATAATCAAATTTTAGTCAGATCTAAACCATACAGTGAAGAATTATCGCAATGGGGTAAACAAAATATTGCACAAGGTGCAGTTATTCATAAGGATTATGTCATTTTTGACCCATTACCTGATGATGCTTTCGGTGCAAACGTTTTTTTAACCTTATCAGATAGTTTTACAATGGATAACCAAACCCAACGATGCATTGTTGTTCCCTTTTACACACATCCCAAAAATACGATTGAGGTTGCCTCTGCCACAGAAAAATTTACTATTAACCTACAATTAGATGCACCATTATATTCACTGTATTATGAAATCTGCGAAGGTGATGAAGTTTTTTATAAATTTACCTTTATACCTGCACTTGTACCAATCACAGCTCACTACATTATTGATGACCAATGGGGTGGCAAAAAAGGAAAAATGCTCCAATCGGGTAAAGTATAACCATCTTCAACCTAATTAACTCTAATCAAAGCATAAAAATAAACCAATAAGGACTAAATTGTTTTTGTCTGTGGTAGAAATGTTAAAAATCTTGTCAAAAACTTTCAGGTAACTATATGTTTAAGTAAAAAAAGCATTTAAATATAAACAGTATTTAAGTATAAAATTAAATTTTGTTGATATTAAATTGTCGATATTCCTCAACTACTAATCAAAGGTCTCCAAATGTTATAAAAGATTATTACCTATTTTAATAAAACATTCAGGTAGACCATTGATTTCATGTTAAACTAACAAAAATACTTAATTAATATAAACCAGTTACTCAATAATCATCTAATAATATTTTTCTTAAATTAATCGAGAATCAAAATTAAATATTATCAATTTTTTGCTGCCAATACCCGTTCAACTGTATCAACAATAGCTTGAGTTTGGGAATCAATTTCGATATTAACTTTATCTCCGACTTTTTTAGCGTCTAACGTGGTAATAGCTAACGTTTCAGGGATTAAATGAATAGCAAAATGATCTTCTTTTACCTGCCCAATTGTTAGGCTTGCGCCATCAATACCTATAAAGCCTTTATATAATACATATTTCATAAATTCTTTCGGCAATTGTAGCGTCATTTCACAATTTGTGGCAGTTTTTTGAATATCAACAATAGTTGCAGTGCAAGATATATGCCCAGACATCACATGACCACCAATTTCATCACCATATTTAGCGCTACGCTCAATATTCACAAAATCATCGATTTTTTTATCACCCAATGTCGTTAATGCAAGGGTTTCTTCCATAATATCAAACGACACGATATCTTTATCGAACCCCGTTACTGTTAAGCAACATCCATCATTGGCAATCGACGCCCCTATTTCAATTTTATTAGTTAATTGATGCGGTAATTTAACTTTATATGTTCTTAATTTATTTTGATCAACAATATCAATAATCTGACCAACGCCTTGAACAATGCCTGTAAACATAGATATACCTCAAATTTTCTTAATATTGAATATTCTATCTCAATCTGATTAGGATTTCCTATTTCTATTTTCTACTGGTATGATCTTTTAAATATTTCCCGATCACTTATTATCTATAGCGATAACAAATTCATATTTCAAAGTATAGTCAAGGATATATCATTATGTTAAAACTGATTTTAGCCATTTCTGTCGGTTCAGTAGCGGGGGGATTAATGCGTTGGTTCTTATCACTTAAACTCAATGTTATTGCTTTTACTATTCCACTAGGTACATTGCTATCTAATTTAGTTGCTGGCTATATTATTGGCTTTGCAATTGCCTTTTTTAATCACTCTAACCTTTCTCCTGAATGGCGGTTATTGGTTATAACGGGTTTTTGTGGTGGCTTATCAACTTTTTCAACCTTTTCTGCCGAGGTGGTTAACTTTTTACAAGACGGTCGAATATCTTGGGGTTTAGCAACAATATTGATTCATGTAATTGGTTCAGTTTTAATGACATATTTAGGTATTTTATCGTATCAATATTTGCGATCTTAAAATAACTCAATTAATAAATCACATAAAAAATAATCATAAATAGAGTTTACAACCTTAAAATACTGTATTAATATACACTGTATAGAAAAACAGTACAGAGGTTATTATGCTTATTGAACATTCTACACAACAACTTATGGCTATTAATTTTGAGTCCCCTTTTCAACAAATATTACAACAACAACGCCCTTTATTAAAATCACTTAATAAAGCTAAAAAATGGCAATTATGGCTTTCTGACAGACCAATGTTAAAACGTTCATGGGTTAATACTGCTGGGTTAGATAAACACAAAGTGATTCATCTAGCAAATTTAAATAATGAGAACCTAGTATCAACTATTGAAAAAGTCTTACAATACAAAACCTGTAGCTATATAGTTGCTTGTATCAATAACCTTAATGAACAAGACAAAGCACGTTTACAAAAAGCCGTATCATTAAGTGATACTTGTCTACTTTTAGTACACGATGAGCAAAGTGAACAATCTATCCAATATCATTAAAAACAAACATATTATCGAAAAAAGCATATTTTTTATATGTTAGAAAGCAAATCTAAAATGTTTAATAAACTAATATACCGCTATAAAAATTAAGTTAAGTATTTGATGTATAAAAATCAGGGCTGAGCATTTAACAATGTTCAGTTTTTTTGATAATTATTAATAACAGTAATTTATAATAGCAATTGACACAGTTTTTTCTAGCAACCTTTCCAATCGCCGTCATGGGTAATTAATCTACAATAACAAGTTTTTTC
>NZ_LZHR01000062.1:0-1870 GCF_001690675.1 Gilliamella sp. Occ4-3 | reverse complement strand
GATATACCCGCTCCAGGGACTCATTACTACAACATTCAATATGATGGTAGTTTAAAATTGACGGCGGGGACTAGTGGTCACTATGTTTTATAAGCATAAATCATGGGGTTATTAATAGGCAATAATCATGACAAAAAAACTAACCATCATTGCATTACTCATCAGTAGCGCACTAATTATATTTTTACTAAAAAATTGTAATAATTACCTTTATAAAGACCGCATACAGGAAGAAAATGATCGTATTAACCCTACCGGCAATAGAGCAGTTTGCCTCGCTGTGGGCGATCTGTATGCAGATATGTACCCCTATACTATTAAATATATGCCAGGATATCATAAAGATATGCACTATCAAGATCCTATTTATATTAATAATAAATTAAATGAACGATTAGCACTCTATGCCAAAGAGGGATTATTTACCGAAGAGCTGGTCGGTCACGATGGCGACAAGCCACTATACCGCTATAATTTAACGGATGAAGGACGTAAATATCTTGATAAAAAATGGTGGGGGGGAACAAATTTCTGTTTTGGCAAAGTGGTGGTTGAAAAAATTGATGAGGTTGATGATCAAATGCAAGGGATGAGAATGGTGACTTTTTATTACCATATGGAAAACGTGCCAAACTGGATAAAAAATAAAGATATTTATAGTCTATATAAAGGCTATGGTGGTTTAGAGAAAGCCGTATTGGGGGGGAGTCCTAGGGGCGTACATTATTACAGTTTTGGGCCTGATGGTGAGCTACGTTTGACGGGCGGTAAAAGTGGCCACTATGTTTTATAAACGTAAATCATGGGGTTATTAATAGGCAATAATCATGACAAAAAAACTAACCATCATTGCATTACTCATCAGTAGCGCACTAATTATATTTTTACTAAAAAATTGTAATAATTACATGTATAAAGACCGCATACAGGAAGAAAATGATCGTATTAACCCTACCGGCAATAGAGCGGTTTGCCTGCGGGTGGGTAAAATTTATCAGGATATGTACCCCTATACCATTCATTATCTTGAAGGGGAAATAGATCCTAACGATCCTTATGACAAAATCGCTGCTAATAACGAACTTAACTTAAAACTATCCCTTTATGCCAAAGAGGGATTATTTACCGAAGAGCTGGTCGGTCACGATGGCGACAAGCCACTATACCGCTATAATTTAACGGATGAAGGGCGTAAATATCTTGGTAAAAAATGGAGTGCAACAAATTTCTGCTTTGGAAAAGTGGTGGTTGAAAAAATTGATGAGGTTGATGATCAAATGCAAGGGATGAGAATGGTGACTTTTTATTACCATATGGAAAACGTCCCAAACTGGATAAAAAATAAGGATATTTATAGCTTGTATCCTGGCTATGGCGGTTTAGAGGAAGCCGTATTGGGGGAGAGCACTATAGGCGTACATTATTACAGTTTTGGGCCTGATGGTGAGCTACGTTTGACGGGCGGCCAGAGTGGCGGATATGTTTTATAAATGTAAATCATGGGGTTATTAATAGGCAATAATCATGACAAAAAAACTAACCATCATTGCATTACTCATCAGTAGCGCACTAATTATATTTTTACTAAAAAGTTGTAATAATTACCTTTATAAAGACCGCATACAGGAAGAAAATGATCGTATTAACCCTACCGGCAATAGAGCAGTTTGTCTTGCTGTGGGCGATCTGTATGCAGATATGTACCCCTATACCATTCATTATCTTGAAGGGGAAATAGATCCTAACGATCCTTATGACAAAATCGCTGCTAATAACGAACTTAACTTAAAACTATCCCTTTATGCCAAAGAGGGATTATTTACCGAAGAGCTGGTCGGTCACGATGGCGACAAGCCACTATACCGCTATA